>JBCDFB010000059.1:0-10941 GCA_039178655.1 Pseudomonadota bacterium
GCCTGGCATTTGCGGTCGATGGTCTTGCGCGCCACGCCGAGCTGCCGCGCCGCCTCGGCCCGGTTGCCGCCGCAAACTTCCAAGGCCCGCAGAATGTGCCGGCGCTCAACCGCCTCCAGGGTCTCGATCTCTTCGTCCGCCGGGAGTTCCTTGCCCCCCACGTCGAAGCCGCCGCGGATCAACGCCCGCTCGGCAGCATTGCGCAACTCAACAACGTTGCCAGGCCAGTCATAGGTGAGGAGCCTGCGCCGCTCAGCCGTTGACGGTTGGGGCACTTTGAGGCCGGTACGCGCGGCAAGCTCGGCAAGAAAGAACTCGGCAAGCTCCAAAATGTCCGCGGAGCGCTCGCGCAAAGCCGGCACAACAATTTCCACCACGCAGAGCCGATAAAAGAGGTCGGCGCGGAAGTGGCCCGCCTCAACCGCAGTGCGCAACGGTGTTGTGCACGAAGAGACCATGCGCACTTCCAATGGCTGGCTGCGCGTTGCCCCCTGCGGCCTGAAGCGCCCTGTCGCCAGGATCTCCATCAAAATGTTCTGGCAGACCGGCGACAGCGTATCCACGTCGTCCAAAAACAGCGTGCCGCCCGAAGCGGTCATCAACACGCCCTCTTCGTCGGCCTCCATGCCGGTGCCGATGCGCCCCAGAAGTTTTGCGCGAAAGCGCTCCTCCGTCAGCCCGTGACACTGCACCCACAAAAACGGTCCCGCCCGCCGCGGTGAGCCTGCATGGAGCATGCGCGCCGCAGTCTGCTTGCCGGTCCCCACCTCGCCGGTGATGAGCACCGCAGACGGGGTTGCCGAGGCGCGATCCACCGCTTCGCGCACCCCATCCATCTGAGGCGAACTGCCCAGCAGCGTCGCGCTGCGGCGCAGCCCGTCAGAGCCCGTCTCCAACTCGTGGCTGAGCACCGTGTTTTGCCGGCGCATCCGCTTGCGGCGCAGGCTATTGGCAAGGGCATTAAGGATCTGGTTGCCGCGAAACGGCTTCAGCAAAAAGTCCGATGCACCGGCCCGCAGCGCCGCAATGGCCGTGTCGAGATCAGCGTGTGCGGTGATGAGGATGGCGTCTGAATAAAGGCCGATTGCCCGCTGCTCTGTCAGCCATTCAACCCCGGTCTGGCCAGGCATCACATTGTCGAGGACGATGACATCGTAGCTTTGCGCATCAAGGAGCGCAGTGCCCTCTTCCGTGCCCGCCGCCACGTCGAGCCGCGCGCACGAGCCCTTGATGGTCTTCGCAAGGAAGTTGCGCATCCCCGGCTCGTCGTCGATCACCAGGATGGCAGCATCGGCAAGTTCGCTTGTGAGGTCAGCCGGCCTTGATGTTGCCGGCGCTGGCGCGGCCGCGGTCGCAAGCGCGCGCATTTACCCGTCTCTTCCGGGGGCACCGTCGGCTGCGCCACGGCCCTCGATGGCGCCCGTCACCTCGTGATTGAGACCCAGCTCAGGCACGGTGAGCACCATTCGCACCTCAAATGTCCGCCCGGCGGTCTCCCCATCGCGCAACGCGTCTTCCATGGCTCGTTGCGAAGACACCCCCACCTCCTTCAGAAAGCGGCGGATGGACATGTTTGAATTGTCCGGCATCGTCTTTTTCCTCCCAGCGCGTTGAGAAGGGTGTCACGCTGCGCGAAGTCTGACCACCCTGGGATGTCAGTGAGGCGGGCCCAGACTTTCTTCCATCGGCGTGAAGGATAGGGGCATCGCGAGGCTCCGCCTGCGAAATCAAGCGCATAAACGCGCCATCCTGCAGCGTGCTACATCATCTCAGGCGGAGGCATCGGTAAGATGTCTCAGCACGCATCCTGGGCTCAATGCTTGGATAAGGGGTCGCTTGTCCGTTCCAAAAGGAATACGTTCATTGAGCGGATACGTTCTGAAGCTCGGCGCAATGCGCCTTTGTGTGTCAAACAGCGTTGCTGCTGCACCCGCGTATTCTTCGGGCGAGGTATGATCCGCTCCGGAACGTCACTGGGCCGCATAAGGGGCAAAAACGCCCCAACGGACGGAGGAAACAAAATGTACCATTTGACGGCGCGCGCCATCGTGCTGGGCCTTGCGATACTGGCGGTAAGCCCGCTCACCGCGATCGCGGCTGAATTCATCTCGATCAAAGGCGGTCAGGTCCGCGGTGCCTTCAACCGCACCGCCAACGGGTGGGCAGCCTTCGTCACTGAGAATGTGCCTGAAGTGCGGGCCTCCGCGGAAGCCTCCGCCGGCTCGCTGGACAACATCCGCACGCTCCAGTCAGGCGATGCGGAATTCGGTGTCGGGTTCGCAAGTGATGCCTACAGCGCCTACCGCGGCGAAGGGGCGTTTGAGACACCCACCGACAAGCTGCGCGCCGCCACTTACCTGTTCGGCTCAGTCGGCCACTTCGTCGTCCCCGCCGACAGCGACATCAACGAACTGTCCGACATTAAAGGCAAGACCATTTCCATGGGCGGACCAGGCTCCGGCTCAGCCAAAAGCCTTCAGGCGATCCTTGAGCACATCGGTTTGTGGGGCGAGTTCGACGCGGTCTATGCCGGCCGCAAAAGCCCTGAAGAACTGCGCAACGGCAACATCGCCGCCTACAACTGGCATCCCGGACTCGGCAACGCGATGATCCGCGACACGGCAGCCGCAATGCCGATCCGCTTCATCGACATGAACAAACCCGCCGAAGAGACAGGCTTTTACGATGCCTTCCCCTACTACGGGCCGACCGTCATCCCCGCCGGCACCTACCCGGGCGTCGACGTTGATACTGAGACCTTCGGCACCGGCACCCTCATGATGACCCACGCCGACGTGCCGGAAGAACTGGTCTACAACGTCCTGAAGGCCGTCTACTCCGACGCCGGCAAAGAGTTCCTCATCTCAGCGGCCGGGCAGGTGGCAAGCCAAATGACCACGGACAACGCGGTGCGCACGGTCACCATACCGCTTCACCCCGGCGCCATCCGTTTCTTTGAAGAGGCGGGCGTCACCATCCCTGATGAACTGAAGCCTGACCCGGCCAGTTGAGCAACGCTGAAGGTATGGAGGGGCCGGAGCGGGCACGTCTCGCCTGGCCCCCAGCCACGCTGGCAATCCTCAGCGTAGGTCTTGCCGGCTACACCCTTTGGATTGCCGGCCCCGGGCTCGCCCCCGACCATGTGCGCCTTTCCGTCTACCTGGCTGCAACGTGGGTGCTGGTGCTCCTCGGCTTTCATAGCGAGAGGCCATCTGAAGGGCCGGTTTGGGCGCTTTGGCCGGCGCTCTTCGCGCTGGGTGCAACTGGCTTCGGCGCCCTGTTGGTGAACGGCGCGACCGATATGGCGCGCGACGGGCCGACGCTGCTTCAGGCGGTCTACGCCATCGCCCTGGTGGTGTGCGGAGCGCTCGCCTCGCTCTCCCGCCAGGGGCGCAACCTCGCGCTCGCCGGATACGCGCTCATCGTCATCCTCTACGTGCTCGTCAATTACTTGCCGCTGGTGAACCGGGCTGGGGCATGGACCCCATCCGATGTGACCGTGGCCGCCATCGCTTTCCTCATCACGCTGGAGGTGGCGCGGCGGGGTCTGGGGCTCACCATCCCCATCATCGCGCTGCTTGCCGTCGGCTACGCCTACTTCGGGCAGCAAATGCCCGACGCCATCGCCCACCGCGGCGTGCGGATCGAGCGGATCTTAAACTACACCCTCTACAGCCAGGAGGGCATCTACGGCATCATGACCAGCGTGATGGCGAACATCGTCCTCATGTTCATCCTGCTCGGCGCATTCATGAACCGCTCCGGCATGGGCCGCTTCTTCATCGAGTTTCCCATGGCGTTGGCTGGCCGTTCGGCGGGCGGGCCGGCGAAAGTGGCCGTCTTCGCCTCCGGGGTGTTCGGCTCCATCTCCGGCTCAAGCCTTGCCAACATCGTCTCCACCGGAACCTTCACCATCCCGCTGATGAAGCGCGTCGGCTTCCGGCCGGCGGTGGCAGGCGCGGTGGAAAACAGCGCCTCGCTGGGCGGCCAGCTCCTGCCGCCCGTCATGGGCGCGGGCGTGTTCGTCATGGCCGAGATCACCGGGATCCCCTACGTCGAAATCATCGCCGTGGCGGCCATCCCGGCGCTTTTATACTTCGCGTCCATCATCCTGATCGTACATTTCGAGGCCAAGCGAAACGGCATCGGCGGTGTTGCAGACGCCGACGCTGTGCAGCCCCTCACCGTGTTGAAGGCGGGTTGGTTCCACATCGTCCCGTTCGTCATTCTGGTCGGGGCGCTGATTGCGGGCTATTCGCCGGACCGGTGCGCACTCGCCGCCATCCTCGCCATCCTCATCATCAACTGGGTCCGTTTGGCCGCCGCGCGCCTCCTGGGAACAGCGATGCCGGAGTTCGTTTTCGGCCTCAAAGGCCTGGTGGTGACGCTCACGGATGGCGTGCGAAACTCGCTCGTCGTGGGCGCCATTGCCGCGTGCATCGGGATCATCGTGGGGATGATCGCCCTCACCGGCTTCGGCCTGAAGATCAGTCTCATCCTTGTGGACGCGGCCGGCGGAAGCTTGCTGCTGACCTTGATCCTGCTGGCGCTCTGCTCGCTGATCCTCGGCATGGCCCTCCCCATCACGGCAGCTTACCTGGTTCTTATCGTGCTGGCGGCACCGGCATTGGAAACGCTCGGCGTGCCCCTCATTGCAGCGCATCTCATCGTGTTCTGGCTCAGTCAGGATTCCAACATCACCCCGCCGGTCTGCCTTGGCGCATTCGTGGCGGCCTCCATCGCCGGGGCCAAACCATGGCCGACCGCGTGGCTCAGCTTCCGCTTTGCCAAGATGCTCTACGTTATGCCGGTCCTGTTTGCGTTCACGCCGATCCTTTTCACAGGTACGCTGTGGGGCGCGATATGGACAATCATCTTTGCCACGGTGGGCACCTGCGCTTTCGCAGCGTGGACGCAAGGGTACCTCCTGTCCCGCGCCAATCGTGTCACCGGGCCACTCCTCGCAGTGAGCGCGGTATGCTGTTTCCTGCCCTACGACTTGGCGCTTCCCGGAGGCATTCCAGGCGCTGCCGCCAACGTCATCGGGGCCATCCTGCTAATCCTGCTTGCCGGCTGGCAGTGGCGGGAAAGGCCCCTTTCCTCCCTTGAAGCTGCATGAACACCATGGCCGAAATCCCGCTTTGCCAAGCCCCTGACCCCAACCCGCGGCCACCGCACTTCAAGGTGCCGGAAGGCGCGTGCGATACCCACGCACACATCTTCCCGTCCGACGCGCGGCACAGGTTCAATCCCGCGCGCAGCTACACCCCGCCCGATGCCAGCCTGGAGCGGTTCATCGCGCTGCAGGACACGCTCGGCATGCGCACCGCAGTGCTGACGCAGCCAAGCGTCTACGGTGTCGACAACACAGTAATCCTCGATGCAGTGGCACAATATCCGCAACGGCTAAAAGCGGTTGTCGCGGTCGGCGAAGATGTCAGCGATGACGAGCTCAAGCGCCTCGGCGCAGCGGGCGCAGTTGGCACACGTGTCAACGTGGTGGATGGCGGAGGGATGCCGTTTGAAGATTTTGAGGCGGTCCGCCGCTTCACCCACCGCATTGCAGACCTTGGCTGGCATCTGGAGCTGCTCGCCCACGTCCACGATTTTGAAGACATCCACGCGGCGCTGGGCGACCTTCCGGTCCCCGTGGTGTTCGGCCATTTGGGCTATATGCCCACCCGGCTTGGGGTGGCGCATCCGCGCTTCACGGCCTTCATCAAAGAGCTTGAGAAGGGCAATACTTGGGTAAAGCTCTCAGGCGCTTACCGGATCAGCGCCGCATCGGCCCCGCCCTACACCGATGTGGTGCCCTTTGCGCAAGCACTCATCGCGGCCAACCCGGAGCGCGTGGTTTGGGGCACAGACTGGCCCCATCCCAAGCACGAAGGCACCATGCCGAACGACGGTTATCTTCTCGACCAGATGACTGACTGGACACAAGACGAGGAGACCATTGCGCAAATCCTCGTCCACAACCCTGCAAAACTCTACGGCTTCTGAACCGTGATGGAAGCGTGCGCGGGCCTGCGCCGCCTTCTCACTCGGCCACAGTGAGCGCGTTGATTTGCCTGTAGAGACCAAACTTGTCCCAGGTTACCCAGGTCTCGGCGATCTTGCCGTCTTCAATCCGGCTGAACTCCACCGAGTCGTAGGTGACCGTTTTTCCGGTCGGCTCCTCTCCCACAAAAGACCCGGTGTGTTTGGCGCTGATCACGACCCGGGTCGCCACCATGTTGCCCTCGGCCAATTGCTCCGACGAGGTGATCTCAACATCGCTGAACGCTGCGTGGTATTTCGCCAACTCCTGTTCGAGCGCGGCCATATCGCGGCTTGATGGTGCATCGGCGGAGATCGGCGTGTCCACGTGGTTCACATAGTCCGGCGCGAACACCTCTTCCGGCGTCAGCTCAGAACCCTTCGTCCACAAAAGAATAGATTCGTACGCAATCTTCTCCAGCTCTTTGGCATCGTCAGCAAACGCATTCGTCGCCGGAGTGATGAGCAACAACGCGGCGACCAAAACCCAAGAACGAGCAGCAAACATAATTCAACGGACCCCAAGAGACTCTGAGCACCGGGTATAACCGCGATGCCACGGGCACGCGAGCAGAAACTCCCTGCCCGCTCACACAGGCCAAAGAAGCGTGCGGTAAGCGCTGTCCCAAAACATCCACTCAAGCTGGCAGGAGCGCGTGAAGGCAGCGTGCATACGTTCGATGACCGCTGGCGATGCGGCCGCGGCCGCCTGGTCGGTGGCGTCGATGGCCCGGCGAACCGCGCCTTGAAAATCCTCGCCGGCGTAGGTGTCGATCCACGCTTGAAAGGGGTTGGATGGGGCAGCCCGCGCAAAGATGTCTTTGCCCACCTCCGCGTAGACCCAAAAGCACGGCAAAACCGCCGCAAGCCCCACCTCGTAACAGTCCCCATATGTGGTTGCGAGCAGGAACGAGACGTAGTGATCGGTGGTGGGCGCGACGGGGGTCTGCGCAAAGCCTGACGGCGAGATCCCCCAGTCGGCGAGGAACGAACTGTGCAGCGCCCGCTCCACAACAATTGCGTTGTTCGCCGCCTTTGTGAACTCTTCCACCCCGTCGGCCTCTGTGGCCTTCGCGGCCACAATCGCCAGCGCGCGCGCATAGCCGATCAGGTAATGAGCATCCTGGATCATGTAGTATTTGAACCGCTCGTGGCTGAGGGTGCCGGCGGCAAGCTCCTCGTTGAACGGGAGCGTGCGCGTCTTCTCGTAGAGTTCGGCATTCTTCGCCCACGCCTGTGCAGAAAACGTCGTTCCCACGCTCCCATCCTCCATCACTTCATTGGATTGCCCGGGGCACAAATTCCCATGCTTTGGCAGCGCCTGGAAAGCCACTTTCGCGATCGGCACGCAACGGACGTTGCCGTCGTCATAGGGTGCGCGGCGAAAAAACCCGGCCTCAACCCAAGCCCGCTTACGCCCATGCGGCCATGGCAATCGGCGGGAATGGAACAATCACCTCTTCAACCGCCGCAATTTGGACAGTTCATTTTGCGCCGCCCCCCAAAGTCAGCGAACGATGCCTTCAGTGACGCTTTGCTGTGAACGATCTTCTACCGCCAGACATGGAACCATTGGCGATGGAGAAAACATGAAACCGATCAACACGCTTATCGGCAGTGTGGCTGTGGCCTTCGCTCTGGCCGGGCCTGCCGCTGCAAGCGATGGACCGCTGGTCAGCTCCGATTGGCTGGCAGACCATCTCAACGACCCCTCCGTGCACGTTTTTGAGGTGAGCGTGAACCCCGGTGTCTTCACGGAAGGCCATATTCCAGGCGCAACCAACCTCGTCTGGCACACTGACCTCGTCGACCCGGTCCGGCGCGACATTGCAAGCCGCGAAGATCTTCAAAATGCGCTGCGTTCGGCGGGCGTCGACAGCGGCGACACCATCGTTCTTTACGGCGACACCAACAACTGGTTCGCCGCTTGGGGCGCCTGGGTTTTGGACGTCTATGGCGTTGACGCAAAACTGCTGGACGGCGGCCGTAAGCTCTGGGAGGCCGAAGGCCGCCCGCTGGCGACCGAGACGGCTCAATCCGAACCGGGCAACATCAAGCTCAGCCAAGCAGATGAGCGCCACCGGGCTCGTCTTCTGGATGTGGTGTCAGCATCCAACACCGGGTCCCATGACATCATCGACATTCGCTCCCCGGACGAATATTCCGGCGCGATCATCGCACCGCCCGGCCTGAAAGAGACGGCAATCCGCGCCGGTCACGTAACAGGCGCGGTAAACATCCCCTGGGGCGCTGCTGTGCAGGAAGACGGGCGCTTCAAGTCCGCCGAGGAGCTGAAAGCGCTTTACGGTGAGCGCGGTGTGGACGGCAGCAAGCCCATCATCACCTACTGCCGCATCGGGGAGCGCTCCAGCCACACCTGGTTCGCGCTTGCAAAAATCCTGGGCTACGACGTCATCAACTATGACGGTTCATGGACCGAATACGGCAACGCTGTCGGCGTGCCGGTGACCAACCTTGCCGGGACGCTTTGGACCGGCCGCTAAAGCCCTTTCAGAGCAAATGCGCGCGCCTTCTGCCGCGCGCGCACCAACTTCGCCCCACAGATAAGACCCTGCGCAGACATTCGCGATTGTTCAACCGGCTGAGCGCGCGGTAAGAGGCCGTCTCGCAGACGGGCCTTCCCGGGAGCGCAGCGTGGATAAGATTGATCGCAAGATCCTGGCACTTCTGCAGGCCGATGCCACGCTGTCGGTTGCCGAAATCTCCCAGCGCGTGAACCTTTCGCCGACGCCCTGCTGGAACCGCATCAAGAAGCTTGAGGCCAACGGTGTGATTGCCGGCCGGGTCGCGATTCTTGTCCCGGAAGCTCTGGGGCTTGGTTTGACAGTATTTGTCGCCATTGAAACGCACGATCATTCCCATGGCTGGCTTGACCGGTTTGCCGACACCGTCGTCGACATGCCGGAAGTTATGGATTTTTACAGGATGGCAGGCGAAGTCGATTACATGCTGCGCGTCGTCGTCGCCGATATGGCCGCCTACGACGCCTTCTACCAACGCCTCATAAAAGCCGTCCCACTCAAAAACGTCACCTCCCGATTTGCCATGCAACGGATCAAGTCCAGCACCATCTATCCATTGGACTGACATAAAATATCGTCGCAAAGCACATTTGCGGAGACGACCAAAAATTGAATACTGCAATCCAATGAATTCAGCATGGCAATTGCGGATAATCTATAAAATCTGACGGCGACTCACCACGTCGCCCTCCCCCGGCGCGCTACTTCAGCGCTTCGCCCAGCAGAAAGTCAGAAGTGCAGCTAATCACTGCGTCCAGAAGCGCGGGCGTATTGACCGCGCCCAGATCATGGCCGGCATCAAGATCGAGAATGACCGTCTCAGCCGTTCGCGCGCCCGCGATCTGTTGAGCGAGTGCGTTGCCGTTTTCGACAAGCGGGTCTCGCCGCCCGGTGACAATCAAGATGGGCGCATTTGACTGCGCAGCGTCCGAAATGGGCTCCGCCGTCACCAGTTCGGCGAAGAAGCCTGTGCGGAGCCGGGTTCCCTCAACGACACTTCCCGATGTGCCTTGCCCATGTTGCCGGGCTCCATCAACGATCTGCTCCCGGCCGAAGATGATGCCGTAGGTCGCCATCGGGTCCATCACCGGGTTCCAAAGCGCCATGCGATCGAACGGGTCACTCACTGCTGCCGCACGCAAGGCCACAAGCCCACCTTGGCTATAGCCCAGAACACCGAGGGGAAGCACGTCTGTGCCGTGCGCGGCTTGTAGCCAGGCCGCGCCTCGAATGGCGTCTCGTGCTTGTCCGGAGAAACGCGTATCGGCCCATTCGCCGTCGCTTTGCCCCGATCCGATGAAGTCCATCCTCAGCGATGCGATGCCGCGCTCGGCAAACGCGCGCGCTGCACGCGCGAACATGCCCTCGCCGCCGGCGACCGGGATCTCGTTGCGCGCTCCAGTGTACCCGTGGAGCATCAAGACGAGGGCGGCCGGCGGTGCGTCCGCAGGCCCCGCAAGGGTCCCGGCGATCTGGCCATCCGGCGTGTCGATCGCGACCGTCCGCTCCTCCATCGGCCGATGGAGCGGCGGGCGAACCTCGCAAGCATCACGCCAATCAGCCCCAACAGCCGCCGGCACCGGCACCGGGAGCATCAGCAGCGCAAGCCCCATGACGAGGCGAAGTGCCGGCACCCATACCGCTCGCGCTGCGCTCGCCTGCGCCATCACACCGTCTCCTGTCACGCTTCGCGGCAGACCACCCCGCCGAAGCCACTCCGATTTCGCACGACATGCTCTCGCAACGGGAATTCATCTTTCGCGCGTCCTGAGTTGGTCCTTGCGACCATCGGCCGGTCTCGCGTTGTCAGCGCATTCGCAACAGTTTTGCGCAGATCCAAGCCATCGTCGACGGCAATGGCGGCCCGGGCGCGCCTAAACGCTGACAAGGTCAGGGCACCGGCGCGCTGTGCGATGGGTCTGTGGGCATGCGCCGCCAAAGCCTTTTCTCCACTTCCAAGACGAGGAGCAGCAGGGGACCGACGGCGACAACCATCAACCCTTGGGCAAGGCTGAGGGGCCTGGTGTCGAAGAAGGCTTCCATGAAGGGCGTGTAGGTGAAGAAAAACTGCAGCACCGTCACGGCCGCAATGGCAATCAGCACCGGACGGGTGCCCAGGATCGCACCCAACGAGAGGGATGTCGTGTTGAGGAAGCGCACCGAGAAGAGATAGAAAATCTCCATCACCACAAGCGTGTTGACGGCAATGGTGCGCGCTTCCTCAAGGGTCGCGCCCTGCGCCTGCGCCACCGTGAACATCCCAAATATGCCCGCGCAAAACAGCAGCGACACGAAACCCACCCGCCAAAGCACGAACCGCGACAGGATCGGTTCGTTGGCGCGGCGCGGCGGCCGGCGC
>JBCDFB010000060.1:0-10729 GCA_039178655.1 Pseudomonadota bacterium
CGCCGGTCAGAATTTGCAGATGCTGCCCGCCCAACTGCTCGTCCGCATGAACGCCGATGCTGAGGCCAAAGCGCTCCTCCAGGTCATTCAAATGCGCCCGCTTCTGGTTAAGGATATAAAGCGCAACCGCCGAGGACGTGCGGATGATGACGTGGTTGTCCGAGTTCTTGAGAAGATGCTCTTCCAGCGAGCGCAGACAAAAGAGCGCGACCGACGGCGTGGAGCGCACATGCCCAGTGCCCGAGCAGGTGGGACACGTCACCATGGATGTCTCAACCATCCCCTGACGGGTCCGCTGACGGCTCATCTCCATGAGGCCAAACGGAGAGATCCGCCCGACTTGGATCCGCGATCGGTCCATTTTCAGCGCTTCCTTCAGGCGCTTTTCCACCTGCCGGTTGTGGCGCTTGTCGTCCATGTCGATGAAGTCAATCACCACGAGACCGGCAAGGTCACGCAGGCGCAGTTGCCGCGCCACTTCCTCAGCCGCCTCAAGGTTGGTTTTGACAGCCGTGTCTTCGATGTTGGATTCCCGGTTCGATTTCCCGGAGTTCACATCAATGGCCACCAACGCCTCGGTGGGGTTGATCACGATAGACCCCCGCGAGGGCAGGGTCACCGTCGGGCAGAACATGGAATCCAGCTGCTGCTCAACCGCGTAGGACGTGAAGATGGGCGTGGTTTCACGGTAGGGCTTCACGTTCTTCGCGTGGCTCGGCATCAGCATTTTCATGAAGTCTTTGGCTTCACGGTAGGCTGAATCGCCGGAAACCAACACTTCGTCGATTTCCTTTGAGTAAAGGTCGCGGATGGAGCGTTTGACGAGGTTGCCCTCCTCGTAAACCAACTGCGGCGCGATGGATTTCAGCGTGAGATCGCGCACGCTTTCCCACAGGCGGATCAGATACTCGAAATCGCGCTTGATCTCGGTTTTGGTCCGCGCGGCGCCGGCGGTGCGCAGGATGATTCCCATCCCCTCAGGCACTTCAAGCTCGGCAACCAGCGATTTCAAACGCTTGCGGTCAGCATTGTCGGTGATCTTCCGGCTGACGCCGCCGCCGCGGTCCGTGTTCGGCATGAGCACAGAGTACCGCCCCGCGAGCGAGAGGTACGTGGTGAGCGCAGCGCCCTTTGTCCCGCGCTCTTCCTTCACCACCTGCACAAGCAGGATCTGCTTGCGTTTGATGACTTCCTGGATCTTGTAGTTGCGCCGCGGGGTCCTGCGGCGCCGTTCCGACACCTCCTCAAGCGCATCGGAATTTCCCATGGAGGTGACGTCGTCGGCGCTGTCATCGTCGCCCTGGTCGCCGCCATCCTGCGCCGGGTCGGGATCACCCGTCCTGTCCTCGTCCTCGCTGCTGACCGCCGGTGCTTCCAGCCCGTCATCGGATTTTTTCGTAGTGCGGCGGCGGCGCTTAGGCGCGGGCTTCTTTACCTCAGCGCCATCCTCTTCGGCGCTGCTCGCTTCTGCCGCGGCGCTCTGCGGGGAAGGCTCAGCCGCCACGTCATCGCCCTCGACCGCAACCTCGGCACCTTCGCGCGCCGGCTCGTCGGCCGTTTCCGCTGCGGCCTCGGCGGCGGTGTCGACGGACGCCGCGTCAGCGGGATCCTGCGCGGCCGCGGCAACCGGAGGCTCGGCATCCGCCTCCTCGTCTGGCTCGCGCGGCACATCCTCAGCGCCGGCGGCGGCTTCTGGGGTCTGTGCCTCCTCGGTCGAGGCTTCGGCGATCGCCTCGTCCGAGCCCGCATCCTGTGCCTTCTTGCGCCGACCACCGCGCGTGCGCTTGGGCTTTTCTTTCTCCTGCTCCGCGACTTCGGCCTGCATTTCCTCAAGCAGAGCCTGCCGATCCGCCTGAGGGATCTGGTAATAGTCCGGATGGATTTCGGAGAAGGCGAGGAAGCCGTGCTTGTTGCCGCCATACTCCACGAAAGCGGCCTGCAGCGACGGTTCGACCCGCGTTACCTTGGCAAGATAGATGTTGCCGCGAAGAGGCCGCCGGCTCGCAGCCTCAAAGTCAAAGTCTTCAACCCGTTTGTCACGCAGGACAACGACGCGCGTCTCCTCCGGGTGGATCGCGTCGATAAGCATCTTGTTGGACATGCATTGTCTCCTGGGCCCGTGAGCGCGGGGGGACGCGTGGTCCGCCAGCCGCCGTCGAACGGGCGTGTTCTGAAAAGTATCTGTGATTTTGCCGGAGCGTCGTTTCTTCGCCCCGCACGACGTTGCTCAACGTGCAGGTGAAACGCGCACCGAGGGGCCTGGCGACCCGCAAACGCTCGTCAGGCGAGCGGTCTGCGGTCAAAGCAGCGCCAGCGGCACTGCCGAAACAGCGCTCTGAAGAGTGCAACGCGCGCACGCTGTTGACCATGTATCGGTCGCCCCCGCCACGCCGGAAGTCCGGCGCATCTTTAATGCGCGGATGATCCGCGCCTGTTTGGTGTCCGTTACGCCCGTTTGATTTTCTTTGAGGCAGCAAACACCGGGTAGATCTGGTTTGTCCCGCCGCATAGACGGCTGGCGTGGGGAGGAGGCGTGCGCGGGCGCGCACACTCTGCCCCGCCAGTGCGTTTTTCCAGGGAATCACGCAACCGGACGTCGTCAAACTATCTGCAATCGTCGCAAATCACAATATTGTTCGCCATAAGGCAGACGCATCAATGTTGTTGCGCCGATCCTTTGATGGCTCACTATCGCCGACTTGCGCAGCGGACTGGAAATGGTGATCAGGGCGTTGATGGTCAATTTCTCATCTCTTCTCAAAAGCGCATACGTGCTGCTCGGCCTTGCGGTCCTGCTGGCCGCGCCCCCGGTGTCGGCGGCCCAGATCAGCGCTGAAGGCGCGTCCTTCAGCGCCACAGCGGACGGGACGCGCTTCGTATTGGAGCTGAGCGGCGAGGCGCAGCCGCGCATCTTCGTGGTTGATCAGCCGGCACGGCTGGTGGTTGACCTTGACGCGGTGGGCTTTGCGCTGGCCGACGCGCCCGCGGCATCCGGCCTCGTGGCCGATTGGCGCTTCGGCGCGCTCGGCCCCAAAACCGGACGCATCGTGTTCGATCTGTCAGCGCCTGCGCTAGTGTCGCGCGCTTTTGTGCTGCCGCCCATGGCAGGGCGCGCCGCACGCCTCGTCATCGACTTGGCGCAGGTCAGCGAAGCGCGTTTTGCCGCTGCCGCGCGCAGCGCCGTCGCCCGCCTTGATGAGCCGCTGCCCGACAAAGCTGCTGGCGAGCGCGTCGTGGTGATTGACCCGGGCCACGGCGGCATCGATCCGGGCGCAGTGAGCGAAGACGGGGTGATGGAAAAGGACCTCGCCCTCACATTTGCAAAACGGCTCGCTGAAGACCTTGAAGGCATTGATGGCGTCGCGGTCAGGCTCACACGGGCCGATGACCGCTTTTTGTCCTTGGCGCGCCGGATCCGCATTGCCCGCGCCTATGGTGCAGACCTTTTCATCTCTATCCATGCGGATTCCGCGCCCCAGGACTACGTGCAAGGGGCAACGGTTTACACCCTGTCAGAGCGTGCCTCGGACGCGCATGCTGCAGCCCTTGCCGCCCGGGAGAACCTTGCCGACGTGGTGTCAGGCGCCGTGGAGCCTGAGGTGCAGGAGGACGTGAGCGGCATCCTGGCTGACCTGTTGCGCCGCGAGACCAAAGCGTTTTCCCACAGCTTTGCCCAAATGCTGGTGGCGAGCGTGTCCAGTGCGGTGCGGGTCAATTCCAACCCGCACCGGTCGGCGCGGTTTCGCGTGCTCCTTGCCCACGATATTCCGTCTGTCCTCCTGGAGTTAGGCTACCTTACCAACACGGCCGATGCCGAGTTGCTGATCGATCCCGCCTGGCAGCAGAAAGCGTCCGGCGCAGTGGCGGCGGCCGTCCGCCGCTTCTTTGCCTTGCCCGAATCAAAAAGGGCGCGTGTTGCGGGGGCCGAGGGTGCTGCAAGCGTGCCACAGTAAAGCCTCGCAGGTGCGCGGCGCTTGAAGGCACCTGGATTTTCCAGTACCCGGTTTGGGTCGAGCATCGTTTGGCGAATCGCCATGCGCCCGCCGCATGAGCACCTGGGGGAGCCGCGAAAGCGGTTTCGAAACCCCGCCAACCGCCGGGAGACGAGGTAACGTGTTTAGGCTTTTCGTCGGCTTTTTCGGATTTTTGTTTTCCGTCGGCTCGGTTCTCGGGCTCATCGCAGCAGCGGGTGTGGGTGTTTACATCGCCCAACTGTCCGATGATCTGCCCAGTGTGAACTTGCTGCGCAATTATGAACCGCCGGTCATGACGCGCATTCACGCCGCCGATGGCTCGCTGGTGGCCGAGTATGCGCGCGAGCGGCGCCTGTTCCTTCCCATCCAGGCCATCCCCGTGCGCATTCGCGATGCATTCTTATCGGCGGAAGACTCCGGCTTTTACGATCACTCGGGGATCGACGGGCAGGCCATTGTCCGCGCCGTGATCACCAACTTCCGCAACCGCGGCTCCAACTCCCGCCCGGTCGGCGCCTCCACCATCACCCAGCAGGTGGCCAAAAACTTCCTGCTCACCAACGAGGTGAGCTACGAGCGCAAGGTGAAAGAGGCCATTCTTTCTCTGCGCATCGAGGCAGCGTTCTCCAAGGACCAGATCCTTGAGCGCTATCTGAACGAGATTTATCTCGGGCTCGGGGCCTACGGTGTCGCTGCGGCGGCACTCGTCTACTTCGACAAGTCGGTCCATGAGTTGACGCTTGCTGAAACCGCTTACCTTGCAGCCCTTCCCAAGGCGCCGAACAACTATCACCCGTTCCGCCGGCCCGAGCGCGCCATCGAGCGCAGGAACTGGGTGCTGGAGCGCATGGCCATCGACGGCATCATCACGCCGGAGGAGCAGCGCGAAGCCATGGCCGAGCCGCTGCGCGTGAAGCCGCGGGCTCGGTCGCAATTCCTGTTCGCGTCCGAGTATTTTGCCGAAGAAGTGCGGCGCGAACTCATTGACCTTTACGGCGAGGAGAGCCTCTACGGCGGCGGTCTTTCGGTGCGCACATCGCTCGATCCTGTGATCCAGGCGAAAGCGCGCAAAGCGCTTATGGACGGGCTTCTCAGCATCGACCGTCAGCGCACCGGCTGGCGCGGCCCCATCCAAACCCTTGAGCTGAACGCCGGGGAAGACTGGGGGCCGGTGATTGCCGGTGTGCCTGACCTGGACGATGTGCCGGAATGGAAAGTTGCGGTCGTCCTGTCGGTGAACAACTCCGAGGCGGTGATCGGGATCCGCCCCAAGCGCGAGGTTTGGGGTGCCCTTTCCAGCGAGCGCGAGCGTGGCCGCATTCTCATGCCGGACATCTCGTGGCGGCGCGGCAACCGCGACGGGTCACTGCGCTATCGCGGGATGAGCCGGGCGCGGGACTTCCTGCAGGTGGGCGATGCCGTCTACGTGGAGAAATCCCCTGAAGGCGGTGACCGTTGGACGCTGCGCCAGGTCCCCGTCATTCAGGGGGCGATCCTTGCCATGGACCCGCACACAGGGCGCGTCCTGGCGCTGCAAGGCGGCTTCAGCTTTTCAAACTCCGAGTTCAACCGCGCGACCCAGGCACTGCGCCAGCCGGGCAGCTCGTTCAAACCCTTCGTGTATGCTGCCGCGCTGGACAATGGCTACACACCCTCATCCATCGTGCTGGATGAGCCGCTGGAGATCATTGCCGGCCGGGAGGTGTGGCGGCCTAAGAACTACGGCGGCAAGTTCGCCGGGCCTTCCACGCTGCGTGTGGGGATTGAGCGTTCGCGAAACGTCATGACGGTGCGCTTGGCCAAGGACATGGGGATGCCCCTTGTGGCCGAGTACGCGGAGCGTTTCGGCATCTACGACGATATGGGCCTCTTCCTTCCCATGTCGCTCGGTGCCGGCGAGACCACGGTGCGCCGCATGGTGGGTGCCTACTCCATCGTTGCCAACGGCGGCCAGCGCATCCAGCCTACCTTGATCGATCGCATACAGGACCGTCACGGCCGGACCGTGTTTAAGCATGACCGCCGCCGCTGCGATTCCTGTTCGGCGCTGCGCTGGGATAACCAGGCGCCCCCTACGATCGTGGACGAGCGCGAGTATGTGCTGGACCCGATGACTGCGTTCCAGATCAGTTCGATCATGGAAGGCGTGGTGCAGCGGGGCACGGCAACCCGAATCAAGGCTCTCAACCGTCCCGTCGCCGGCAAGACAGGCACCACCAACGAAGAGAAGGACGCCTGGTTCGTGGGCTATACGCCTGACCTCGTGGCAGGTGTCTTCATCGGTTACGACGAGCCCCGCCCCATGGGCCGCGGCGCCACCGGCGGGCAAATGGCTGCACCGATCTTTTTGGAGTTCATGAAGTCTGCGCTCGAAGGAAAAGCTGTAGTGGATTTCCGGCCGCCTGAGGGAATCAAGTTGATCCCGGTTGACCGGCGGACCGGCCGCCAGGTGTCCGGCTCTGGTCCCGGCGTCATCCTCGAGGCCTTCAAGCCCGGCACGGCACCCGGGGACACTTTCTCCATCATCGGCCTCAACGACAACCGCCCGGCGAGCCGCCGCATCACCCGCGAAAGCCAGCGCGCTGTGCTTTCAGGCACCGGAGGCCTCTACTAGGCCGCAATCCGCCGGCAGGTCCTTGCCCGCCCCAAAAAGCGAACGGCGCAGGAGCGATGCTTTCGGCTGGGGCGAACGGTCCGGGCTCTTGCGCCCGACGCCTTCTTCCGTCGGACGTCACCTGATTAGCCGCTGTCCGCCCACTTCAAACCAGTTGGCTTCAAAACCATTGGAGGAATCAACCATGCCCCTTCTGCGCACGCTCGCCATCGCCGCGGTCCTTTCGGTCGCCTTCACAGGGTTTGCTGCCGCCGAATGGCGCTTTAACCCCGACCGGGGCAACAACGGCCAGGCCGTCTCCGAAGGGGAAAACCGCACGCGCTTCCTCATCGACTGCGGCCCGGGCGGCATTGGGATGTTCCTGTTCCGCCGCACCGAACTCACCGGGGAAATGGCCGCTGTGATTGCCGTGGACGGCAACCGCATCGGCGGGCGCCTCACCTGCGATGCACAGACATGCCAATTCTCCCCCGAGACCGGGGATGAAGCCCTGGCGCTTGGCCAGAACCTGCGCCGCGGGGAGACTGCCCGTCTTCGCGCCGCAGGCAGCCTGGTGGACAGCTACAGTCTACGCGGTTCGGCCCGCGCCATTGACGCATTGCGCGATCGCACCCAGTGCCGCATCTAGATCGTCGCGGGGAGCGCACGGCCCTTGGGCGCGGGTCCCCGCGCCGGGCCACGCAGCGAGACAGACTATGAGAGCGGAAACCCAGAACCTGGTGGATGACATCAAGCAGGCCGTAAGCCTGCTGAGGAGGCATCTTTGACTGGGACAATGCTAACAAGCGCCTTGCGGAGCTGAACGCGGCCGCCGAGGACCCATCCCTGTGGGACGACGCCCAGCGCGCGCAAAAGCTTATGCAGGAGCGCCAGTCGCTGGAAACCCAAATTGCTGCCATCAACGGCATTGAGACCGAACTCTCCGACGCGGTCGATCTCATCGAACTGGGCGAAGCGGAAGGGGAGGGGTCCGTGGTGGAGGAGGCCGAGGCGGCACTCTCCACCCTGAAGAGCGATCTCGGCCGCCGCCAAATTGCAGCGCTTCTTTCCGGCGAGGCGGACCGCAACGACGCCTATGTGGAGGTGCATGCAGGCGCTGGCGGCACGGAGAGCCAGGATTGGGCGCAGATGCTCCTGCGCATGTACGTGCGCTGGGCGGAGCAGTCAGGCTTCAAGGTCGACACGCTGGAATTCCAGGACGGTGAGGAGGCGGGCATCAAGTCCGCCACCATCGAGGTGAAAGGCGAAAACGCCTACGGCTGGCTCAAGACTGAGTCGGGCGTCCACCGTCTGGTACGCATTTCACCTTTCGATTCCAACGCGCGCCGCCATACGAGCTTTGCGTCCATCTGGGTCTACCCGGTGGTTGACGACACTATCCAGATCGAGATCACCGAAAGCGATGTGCGGGTGGACACCTATCGCGCGTCCGGTGCCGGCGGCCAGCACGTGAACACCACCGATTCAGCCGTCCGTCTCACCCACGTGCCCACCGGCATTGTGGTGGCCTGCCAGAACGAACGGTCCCAGCACAAAAACCGCGCCACTGCCTGGGATATGCTGCGCGCGCGCCTTTACGAGGCTGAACTTAAAAAGCGCGAAGAGAAGGCGATGGCGGAGGCGGCCTCAAAGTCGGACATCGGCTGGGGCCACCAAATCCGCTCCTACGTGCTCCAGCCCTACCAGATGGTGAAGGACCTTCGCACGGGCGTTCAGTCCACCGCCCCTTCGGAGGTGCTGGACGGCGAGCTCACCCCGTTCATGGAAGCAACCCTTGCCCAGCGCGCCTACGGCACGGAAGCGGACGTGGCAGACATCGACTAGCCGGGCGCCGGCGGATCAGCGGCAGTAAGTGCCGCCCCGTCGACGCTCGGCCCTGTCAAAATGAAAGTGGTTGTGGTGCGCCGGGTCTGAGCCGGGGCCCAACACAGTCTTGAACGGCCCGCATGCACCCTCCCGCACGGCATTCAGGAACCTCGCCTCGCCGCGCGGTTTTCGCCGCGCTGCACCGACGCTCACGGTGCGGCCACCCTCCAGCGTGAAGGCTGAGATGTCGATGGCGTTGGCGCGCCCGTGCTCGCTGAGCCGCCGGCTGCCGCCTGGACGGCCGGTTCGCCGCATCCTGCAGTGGTAGGATGCAGCAACGCGCAAGCGCGTCACCCGCGCCCCGAGGTAGCGCTTGGCCGAAGGTTGGAGCGACGTGCGTACCCACCCGGCCAATGCCTCCGCAACACCGCATCTGAGCGTTGCCGGTGTCGATAACTCAACGTTTGCAACCCGCGTGACCTTGAATGGCCGCTCCGCGCCGCATCGACCCTGCCGGATCGGCGGCAATGCCTGGGCAGAAACCCCAAGCGTCGCCAGGGCAACGGCGCAGCCTGCACCAGCGGTCTGCTGTGCCGCCACGGTTCGCCGGGTTCGGATCCGTGGCTGGCGCCGGCGTGGCATGGCTGCGACCCCCTGGCGGATGGCGAGCTGATCGCGCCGAGCGCCCGGGCGGCGCGGTGGCAGAGGCGCGGCGGAGGCGAGCGTCATCACTGGCGCAGCCGTTGGCGGGGCGAGCGGAATGTCCTGTGCCAGCGCAGCCGAGGATGGCAGCACGAGCACGCAGGCAATGATGGCAAGCGTCCTCACACCCGCACCGTTTCCAGAGGGCGGTAGAAGCCCGGCGTGAGGCATGCGCCGGATCGCGCCCGGTCGTTAAAGGGCGGCTTCAGCGCCCCCCGGAAATACTGTCGTACCAACGCGTGGAACGTGGGCTCCGGCGCAACGCCGTCACGGTCGCACAAATACCGGAACCACGATGCGCCGACGAAGACGTGCCCTTTCTCATCATCATAGATGCGCTCAAGCACCGCCGCCGTATCCGTGTCCCCGGCTTTGGTGAACTGCGTCACCATGGAGGGCGTCACGTCCAGGCCGCGCGCCTCCAAGACCAGGGGGACAATGGCAAGACGCGCGCGAAGATCGGTGCCGGTCGCCTCCGCGGCCTGCCACAACCCGTCATGGGCCGGCAGGTCGCCGTACTTCGCGCCGAATGCGGCCATGCGGCGGCTGAGCAGACCGTAGTGGGTTGCCTCCTCGAACGCGACATTTACCCACTGATCAAAGAATGACCGCGGCATCGGCGTTCGCGCAAATCGGCCCACAATGTCCCAGGCAAGGTCGACGGCGTTGAGCTCGATGTGCGCAATGGCATGGACGAATGCCACGCGACCCTCAACGCTTCCCAACGCCCGCCGCGGCATCTTGTTGGGCGGGAGCAGTGCCGGCCGGTCCGGTCTTCCCGGCCGGTCCGGCATTTTGGGGTCAAGAGCGCCCGCAGTCAGCGAGAGGGTGCGGCTCATCCAGGCCCGCTGCCCCGCGCGGGTCAGCGATGCCTTTTTCTCAGGGTCAGGCGCTGACACCACCGCATGGGCGAAAGCGGCAAGGGATGGCAACTCGGCGCCGCTCACCGCAGCGCCGTTTGAAAAAAGACCCTAAAGTGTTTTGGCTTCGGCAAGCACAGCGCCCGCATGGCCAGGCACCTTCACCTTTCGCCAAGCCTTTACGATCGTGCCGTCCTTGTCGATCAGGAAGGTGGAGCGTTCCACACCCATGTACTTTTTGCCGTACATGGATTTCTCCTTCCATACCCCGTACGCCTGGGCCACGTCCGTCCCCTCGTCGGAAGCAAGGGCGAAGGCAAGATCGTATTTTGCCTTGAACTTGTCGTGACTGGCGACCGAGTCCGGAGAGATGCCGATGATGCTCACGCCCGCGTCGCGAAACTCGTTAATGGCGCCGCTGAAGGCCTCAGCCTGCTTGGTGCAGCCGGAGGTGTTGTCTTTCGGGTAAAAGTACACGACCACAGGCGCGCCGAGGTGGCCGGAAAGTGAGATTTCGCTACCGTTGTCGCCTGGAAGCGTGAAATCAGGTGCCTTGTCGCCTTCGGCGGGTTCGCTCATGGTCATCATCCTAGAAGCGTCGTTCACTGAAGCCTCATATGGGGCGGTCAGGATGGAAGGGAGAGGCCCAACCACGCATGGTTTGTGCCACCCGCCAAAAACCCGCGGGTGGGCCCACCCAAACAAAAAGAACCCCCCAAAATAGGGGGAAGGGTAACGCACGTCAATGATTATTACCAAGAACGAAACCCCCC
>JBCDFB010000061.1:0-10659 GCA_039178655.1 Pseudomonadota bacterium
CGAAGACCCCGTAAGTTGCCGCAACAGCGCTGCGGGGCAGGACGGATGTGACTGATCCCTCGCGCACCAGCATGTTGATGGTATCCACGCAGTCCACCTCGTAGCGCACATCAAGCTCGCGACGTTCGCTCTGCGCGGCGCGCTCCACCTGCAGCCGGAGCCCGTGATGACGCCTGGGAAGGACCAGATGTTGGTCAGCGAGCATGGTCTGCGGCAGGGGCTGCGCGCTCTCCTCCGCGCTGGCGTAAACCAGCTCTTCGAAGAGCAAAGGTTCGGTCAAAAAGTGCTGGGTGCGCGTGGCGTCGTGGATGATTGCCACGTCCAGCAGCCCGTTGGACAGCCACTCGTTCACATAGCCCGACAGGCCCGATGTGAACTCCACCACCAATTCTGGATGCGTGTCTTGCACGTACTTTAGAAGCGGCGGCGCGACGAGGCGCACAACGCTGGGCATGGAGCCAATGACGATGCGCCCGCGCGCAACGCCCAAGCTGTCGCGCACATCTTGCTTGGCGTGGCGCACTGCTTCCAGGATCTGGGCGGTGTGGGCATAAAGCTGCTCGCCCGCATCGGTCAGCGTCACACCGCGCCCATTGCGGAAGAAGAGCGGTGTTCCGAGTGTTTCTTCAAGATTTGCGATTTGACGGCTCACGGCCGGCTGAGCGACCGACATGGCAGCGGCCGCCCGCGACACGCTGCCGGCGTCGGCAACGCGCTTGAAATACGCCAGCTGTTTGAACTCCATACCTTTTACTCCCACGCAGACGCCAGTGTTGCGCTCGCCCCAAACGCGCCAAGCCGTGGAAGAGGTCAGACGGCACTGCGACGGGCGCAGCGCTTGATGCCTGGAATGCAGGAAAACGGCCGTGTGCGGCGGTTCGCGCCAAGAACACATGCCGATAGGCCGACCTGCGAGATGCGCAGCGCAGCGGCCCGTTGACAAACACGCACCGCGCAAAAGCCTGCGCGGTACCCCGACACTCGCTGCTCTACGCGAACAAGGTTGCGCAGGGATTGCGCCGGTCCCCCGCGCTCCCCTTCTGCATTAGAGACCGTATCGGTCAAACAAGCGGTCAGCGCGGACGGCGCCGATTAAAGCGTCAGCGGTCAAACCGTCAGCAACACCGAAGCGGCCACGCAACAGTGACGGTTTGCTGGTGGGGACCATCCTAATGCGCGCCTTGTCACCGTAGCGTTCGCGCAAAACGTCTCTGGCGGCCCCGATCCCGTCCACCAGACCGAGCCCCACCGCGGACGCGCCAGCCCAGAAACGGCCTGTAAAGATGTCAGGGTCGTCGGACAGCTTTTCTCCGCGGCGGGCCTTCACGATGTTCACGAACGCTTCGTGAATGTCGCTTTGGACGGACCGCAGGATCGCCACGTCCTTTTCCTGCTCAGGCTGGAAAGGGTCGAGGATCGACTTGTTCTCGCCCGCTGTGTAGACGCGCCGCTCAACGCCGATCTTGTCGATGAGGTCGGTAAATCCGAACGTCGCGCTGATCACACCGATGGACCCCACCACCGAGGTATCGTCGGCAATGATCTCGTCGGCGGCGCAGGCCAGCCAATAACCGCCCGATGCCGCCACATCCTCCACAAAGGCGATGACGGGCTTGTCGTGCTCTGCCGCGAGCGCCCTGATCCGCCCGCCGATGAGGGAGGACTGCGCCGGCGACCCGCCCGGCGAATTGATGGCGAGCGCCACGCAGGGTGACTTCATGGCAAAGGCTTTGCCCAGCGCAGTTTCCACCCCGGCAAGGCTCAGCCCCGGGCGCAGCGCGCTTCCCATGCCGATCACGCCCGACAGGCGCACCATGGGGATGGTGACTTTTCCGCTGCGCGGCCAAAGACGCATATGACAGACTTTCTCGTGAAAAACTTCTCAGCTTGCCGCCCGCACATGGGGCCGCGCGCGCTCCCCAACCAGGGGCGCAAGCGCCCCGCGAACATGCGCCGCGACGGTGCCGCACCCGACCTGTGGCGCCCTCACCCGGCGCGAGGCTCAGGACGGCAGCGGGTCGTTGCCGCTCTCCAGGCGGCCCTTGATGGCCAAAAGGTCCTGCCAGGCGCGGCGCTTTTCGATGGGGTTGCGCAGAAGGTAGGCCGGATGAAATGTCGCGATGGCGTCGATCGGGTCAGCGTCGACATCCTCATAGCGCATCCAGCGTCCGCGGGCGCGCATGATCCCGGTGGTGATGGCCAAGAGGGACTTTGCGGCCGGCCCGCCGAGCGCAACCAATACGCGCGGCCGCACCAAGGCGATCTCCCGGCGCACGAACACTTCGCACGTTGCAGTCTCCATGGGGCTTGGCGTGCGGTTTCCCGGCGGGCGCCAGGGGATGACGTTGGTCACATAGACCGCTTCGCGCGAGAGCCCGATGGCGGAGATCATTTTGTCGAGCAGCTGGCCCGAGCGGCCGACAAAGGGGCGACCCTGCTCGTCCTCGTCTCGTCCGGGTGCTTCGCCGACGAACATGACCGGAGCGCCGGAAGGTCCCTCGCCCGGGCAAGTGCGTTTCGCCGTTTGCTTCAACGGGCATCCCTCAAAGGCGACGAGCGCAGATTTGAGCGCTTCCAGGGTTGGTGCAGCGGCTGCGGCGGCACGCGCGTCCGCCACCATGCCGCCGGCCGCCCCGCTGTCAGGATCGGAAGAAGGGGCTAACTCATTCTTGGGAGCCGCCGCCACGGGAGCCGGTTTCGCGGGTGGGGCGAAGCGGTTTTGGGGGGTTTCACGCAGATGCGCCGTGACGCCGCAGTCGGCATAGAACGCCAAAACCGCGTCCAGGGCAGATTGTCCGGCAGCCATAGCGCGTTAGGCTCCTAAGTTAGAGAAGTGAAATGTAACGGCGCCTCACCCAGGCGCCAACGCATGAACGCAAATCAAGGCGCCGCGCCGCGTGACGGACGGCGGGTGCAGCGAAGGAGAGGATGACACGCAATGGCCGAGCGTGAGCGCATGGATTTCGACGTGGTGATCGTAGGGGCCGGCCCGGCTGGGCTGTCCACGGCAATCGCGCTCAAACAACGTGCGGCCGCGCGCGAGGAAGAAATCTCCGTCGTCGTCGTGGAGAAGGGCTCCGAAGTGGGCGCCCATCTCCTGTCAGGCGCGGTGATCGATCCGATCGGCCTGGACGCACTGCTCCCTGAGTGGCGTGAGGCGGAGGACTTCCCCCTCAAAACCGAAGTCACCCGCGACCGTTTCGTCCTGCTTGGCCCGGCGGGCGAAATGGCGCTTCCGAACTTCATGATGCCGAAATTCATGGCCAACCACGGCAACCTCATCGGCTCCCTCTCTGACCTTTGCAAATGGCTCGCCGCGCAGGCGGAGGCCCTTGAGGTGGAGATCTATCCCGGCTTCCCCGCCGCTGACGTGGTGAAGAACGAACAAGGCGCCATCACCGGGATCGTGACCGGCGATTTCGGCGTCGAGGAGGATGGAACACCCGGGCCCAACTACACGCCGGGCATGGAACTTGGCGGCAAATACGTCGTGCTCGCCGAGGGGGTGCGCGGCTCCCTCTCCAAACGCGCCATCGCCGAGTACAACCTCAACGAAGGCCGCGAGCCGCAGAAGTACGGCATCGGCCTTAAAGAGATCTGGCAAGTGTCCGATGAAAGGTTTGAGCCCGGTCTTGTCCAGCACAGCATGGGTTGGCCGCTCGACAACTCCACCGGCGGCGGGTCGTTTTTGTACCACTACGGCGACAACCTCATGGCTGTCGGCTTTGTGGTGCACCTGAACTACAAAAACCCCTATCTCGATCCTTTCATGGAGTTTCAGCGCTTCAAAACACACTTGAGCGTGGCGCATTTCTTCGAAGGTGCAAAGCGGGTGTCCTACGGGGCGCGTGCCATTTCCGAAGGGGGATACCAGTCGGTGCCGAAGCTTGCCTTTCCGGGCGGCTGTCTTGTGGGCTGCTCTGCCGGGTTCGTGAACGTGCCTCGGATCAAAGGCAACCACAACGCGATGCTGTCCGGTGTTCTGGCCGCCGAACACATCGACAAGGCGCTTGCCGACGGCCGCGAAGGGGATACGCTGGAGAGCTACGAAGCCGCCTGGCGCGACAGCCCGCTGGGGCGCGACCTTTACGCGGTACGCAATGCGAAACCGCTCTGGTCCAAGCTGGGCACCGTCCCCGGGATGGCGCTTGCGGGCATCGACCTTTGGTCAAATGCTCTTCTCGGCCGCTCCCCCTTCGGCACGATGGGCCACGGCAAGCCGGACCATGCGGTGCTGAAGCCCGCGGCAAAGGCCAAACCCATCAAGTACCCCAAGCCAGACGGCGTCATCATGTTTGACCGCGCGTCTTCGGTGTACCTGTCCAACACCAACCACGAAGAAGGTCAGCCCAAGCACCTCAAAGTGGGGAACTGCGCGGTGCAAGCCTCGTCGGAACTTGGCACGTTTGACGGGCCATCTGAAAAATACTGCCCCGCCGGTGTTTACGAGTGGGACCTGTCGGCCGAGGAGCCGCGCTACGTCATCAACGCGCAGAACTGCGTTCACTGCAAAACCTGCGACATCAAAGACCCGAACCAGAATATCAACTGGGTGACGCCAGAGGGTGGCGGCGGGCCGAACTATCAGGGTATGTGAGCCACGAAGGCCGCGCGCGGCTGTGCGAAGGGTGTGAGGCGATGGCTGAAGGCAGGACGCCGCTTTTTCACAACACGCCGGGCGTGCGACGGGTGCGCATCGGCGCGAAGGAATTCATGTGCATGGGCGCCCTGCCACCCTTTGACCATCCTCACGAGTTTTTGGACATGGGTGGCGACACGGAAGCCATCTGCCCCTACTGCTCAACGCTCTATGTCTACGACCCGTCTTTAGCGCCGGGCGAGGCGGACCCACCGGAATGCGTGGTGCACGCGCCAAGCGGCGCCCTCGCTTAGCCCTTAGGCACCCGGCGAACCCATGATCCTTGTTGTCGGTGCCGGCATTGCCGGTCTTGCAGCGGCCATTTCCCTGTCGCGGTATGGCGAGGTGGTGGTTGCGGAGCGGCGCTCGGCCGTTGCCGCAAACGCCGGGGCGGGCATCCAGCTGGCACCGAATGCAGTAAAGGCCCTCCGGTTCATCGGTGCGGCAGACGCGGTTGATGCCGTTGCAGACACGCCCGATGGGCTGGAAGTTTGGTCTGCCGGGCGCAGGCGGCCCACCACCTTTGCCCCTTACGTCGACTTCCCGCACCTTTTTGGGGCGCCGACCCTTACCGCCTCCCGTGCCGGCCTCCACGGCGCGCTCCTTTCCCTCGCCGCGTCAAACCCTTCGGTAAGCATCCTATACGACCAACCCGTCGGGCGAGTGGAGGGTGTGGCGGGCGGCTGGGAGGTCGCCGATGTGGGGACATTTTCTTTTGTTGTCGCCGCGGACGGGGTGAACTCTGCGGTACGGGCGCGGGTTGAGGGCGACCATGCGCAGGCCATTGCGCAGGTGGCGTGGCGCGGGTCGAGCGGCGGGGACTTGCCCTCCAGCACCCGCCTGTCGCTGTCGGCGGGCACGCACCTGGTGCGCTACAAGCTGTCCGATCAGACCGACAACGTGGTGCTGGTGACGCCGGAACGGCTGCCTCACCCCTCAGCGCTCTCCTCAAGACGCATCGGGGCGCTGATCAAGGACGTGTCCGGGTGGTCGCCTTGGCCGATCAGAATTTTCCGGCGGCATCGCTATGGGAGAGGCACGCTCGCCTACTGCGGTGATGCCGCCCACGCCATGCCGCCCTTCCTGGCACAGGGCGGCGCGATGGCGCTGGAGGACGCGTCCGTGCTCGCCGCCGCTGTCGAGCGCGAAGGGTTGAGCCCGGCGGCAGTTGACCTTTACCGGGCCGCTCGCCTGCCGCGCACCAAACGCCTTGCCGCACAGACAGACCGTCAGGGGACGATCTATCACCTGCCGGCACCCTTTTCGCTTGCGCGGGACATGGCCATGGCGCGGCTCGGACCGAATGCCATCCTGCGCCAAGTGGGCTGGATTTACGGCTGGTCGCCCCCCGGCCCTTGAGGGCGGCCGGTGTCTGCCGGGCTAGGCGGCAATCTCGGACGCTCCGGACCGGATGCGCCGGACCATGGAGGCGAGGCCGTTTGAACGTTGGGGCGTCAAATGCTCGTCCAGTTGAAGGCGGCGCAGAAATCCCTCCACGTCGAGGGAGGGAACCTCGTCCACCGGGCGGCCGCTGTAATAGGCGATCAGGATCGCCACCAGCCCGCGCACGATCATGGCGTCGCTGTCGCCCGACAGGGCGAGCCTGTCATCGTCGTGGGTGAGGCGCAGCCAGACTTGGCTCACGCACCCGTCCACCTTGGTGGCATCGGTCTTCAGGGCGTCGGGAAAGTCGGGCAGCTCACGGCCAAGTTCGATGACGTAGCGGTAGCGCTCTTCCCAATCGTCAATGAGTTCAAATGCTTCGGCAATGTCTTCATGGCTCGTCATCGTGCCCTCCACGTTTATTAGATATTGCGCGCGGCGCGCGCGAAAAGAACGGCGCGCCGGCGTGTCACGCTTTAGGTCGGTAGTCCTCGGTCCCCCAATGCACCACGCCGACACCACTGCCGACGGCTGCGGAGCCGATCCCGTAGTGTGTTGCAAGCCGGTCCAGAGCGAGGCTGAGGACAAGCTTGCCGCTGCGGGCGGGCCAGCCAAACTTCTTCTCGGCCGCCTCAAGCCCCAGCTCTTCGCAACATATCGCGACGAGCGCATCGTTCAGCCCCGGACCGACGGCGGACAGTGCCCGTTCGACCCGAGAGCGGGCCGCACTCGCCCCTTCCTGAACGCTGATGCCGTCCCGCCGGGAACTGCCGCGGACCCCCGAAGCATCCCACGACTGCGTGACCCGGGAGCGCTGATGGCCGCGTGCGAAGTCGCCCGCCAATCGCTCTCCCGCCCGCCGCTGCGTGTCTGACACGAGCGGAGCGCCGCCGCGTCCTTTGCGTGTGGCGAGCCACGCGAGCGGACTTTCCGCGGCATTGGCCGTTGCCGTACTCAGTTTGGCGTTGCCAGCCACGGCCGATCCGTCAATCGCACGGACCACACGGTGCTGATGCTGAGCGCGATAGGGATCGTCCGCACCGGTTGAGAGGGCGCGCCTTAAAAAGGCCTTACCCTCCGCCGTGCGCTCCACGCCGCCACGCACTCGCCGCAGCAGACCCTCACTGATCATGGCCGAGATGGCGGCCGCCCCAAGGATCTGGCCGGCGTCATCCCCCATCGCGCTCACCACGGCGCCTCTTTCGTCGAGTGGTTCCCGGCGCTCTCCGATGACCTTCAGCGCGCGGACAATGTCACGCCGGATCACTTCTGCTCTCCCTTCAGCTGACGGCAACCTTCAATTGAGCTCAGCCACTGGTGCAGTGCGTCCTCCACCTTCTCGATGAGCGCATCGAGCTCTTGATCGTCCCGGCGGTCCTCCACCACACGGCAGGCGTGGGCAGCGGTGGTCCTGTCGCGGTTAAAGATGGCACCGGCCTCGGTCAGCGACCACCCGAAGGTGACATGGGCGCAGTACATCGACACTTGCCTGGCAAAGGCGACAGGCGCAGTCCGCCTGGTCTTTGCCGCCAATTCTTCCACCGGCAAACGGAACGCAGCGGCCACAGTCACCTCAATCATTTGCCGTACCGTGCGGCGGTCGATCCCTGCGCGCGGATGGCGCATCGGGATTGCTTGGATGACGGCCAACTCCCCAGTGTGCATGAAGCGCCCTTTCCCGTCGCAATTGATCCAACCTTCATGAGCTTGCAATTTAAAGTTACAGTGGAATGCGGGGATAACTTCAATCTAAGGTGGTGTTTGGTTGATTTTTTTTCGAAACGCCTTCGTCAGCGTTTGCAAAACATTTTTAGCGAGGCTTATCCCCGATCGGGTGACTAAATTTAAGGTTGTTGCCGTTAGCGCAGGAAGCAGCAATGACCTCAGCAACCAGAACGCCCCATGAACCGAACAGCCGGCAGCGGAACGAACGCGAAGCCGCTCAGCACCGTGCGGCCCATTGCTTCGACGCGATGTTTTGGCCGGGCCGCAGCGATGGAGAGGCCCACGGCAAGGCGGCGGCCGCACATATCGGCGCTTTGCGCCGGCGTTTGCGCAAAGAGCGTGTCCTCGCCCGCGCCGGTCACGAAAGCTACGACATCGAACGCCATCGATGGCTCGCGCAAATGGTCAAGCAAGCCATGAAAGACTGTGTGGGCCAGTCGCGGACCCGTGGCGCGGGGAAAGGCGTCAACGGCTCCTTCGCCCACGAAAAAGCCCGGCACCTTTGAAAGGCACCGGGCCTGCGCACGGTGGCTGCGGTGCCGTTCTGGGCCGCAGCGAAGGTTTAGCGTCAGTCCAGCACTCGTGTGAGCGCTGGAAAGCTTGGGCTGGCCGGCGCCGCTACTGCGTCACCTCCGGCCGAAGCTCCTTAGTTGCCGCGACCGCGGCCCGAGGGCTTCTTGCGCTGTTGACCAAGGCCCATGCGCTTTGCGAGCTCGGAGCGGGCCGCGGCGTAGTTTGGCGCAACCATCGGGTAATCAGCAGGAAGGTTCCAGCGTTCGCGATACTCTTCCGGCGAGAGATTGTAGTGCGTACGAAGGTGACGCTTCAACGATTTGAACTTTTTGCCGTCTTCCAAGCAGACCAAATAGTCGGGCGTGATAGACTTCTTGATGGATACGGCGGGCTTGAGGGGCTCTGGTTCCGGCTCCGGCTCCGCGCCGTTGGTTTTTTGCAGCGCGGCATGCACATCCGAAATCAGATTCGGCAGATCATGTGACGACACGGAGTTATTGCTCACGTATGCCGACACGATGTCCGCCGTCAAATCGATCAGATTCGAATCAAGCGCTTCTTCAGACATTGAACACTCTATCTTTATTGTTGGGGGCGTGGCAGATGACCGGCCGCCAAGTTGACTAAGGGTTTGCCACTACAACACTGTATCTATTCCACTTGCGACACGCCCGCAAGACACCAGAAGTCAAAATCGGGCGGGTTAGAGCGCTCTTTCAAAGTTGACGCGTGTTGCCGGCAAGAAAACATGCGTGGTTGGGCAGAACCGCTGGCGTTGTCTGGAGCAGTCTTGCCGATCCTGCCCACCTCCTCGACGGCGATGCACCGGCGCTGAACCTGTGTAAAACGCGTCCGCACCGGCAAGTAGCGGCCCAGAAATGCCGCTAAATCATGCGCATAGGCGAAAGGTGGCGCGGTGTCAGATTCGCCGCTCGGGCGGGACTGCAGGGCGCGCCTCAGCTGCTGCCTCAGACAGCGCGTCGTAGTGGGTGGCGTCGCAAGGCTTGTAGCCCACAGAGTAAGCTGCACGGGCAAGAAGATGTGCGGAGACCGGCGCGGTCAGCAGAAAGAAGATGACACCAGCAATGGCCCTCCAGGCGACAGCGTCGTCCCGCGCGAAGACGGCGATGGCAATCAACAAGACACCGGAGCCAAGGGTTCCTGCCTTCGACGCGGCGTGCATGCGCATGTAAAGGTCATCAAGTCGCAGTACGCCAACGGCAGCCACCAGCACGAAGAACGCGCCGACGATGGACAGCACGCCGACGATGTAAAGGAGAAGGTCTTCACCCTGCATCGACGCCGCCCTTCCCTTTTGTGTCATCGCGCTCCGTCGCCGCCGGACCGCTCTGGGCCATGGAAACGTCACCCCGCGTCAGCACGAAGCGGGCAAGGGCGATGGTGGACAAGAAGCCGATCAGGCCGAGCGCGATGGCAATATCCACATAGATGGTGAAGCCCGACGTGATGCCGTAGGCGGCGATATAGCCAATGGCCACGGCGAGCAGCAGGTCGAGCGCAAGGATCCTGTCAGGCAACGTCGGGCCGCGCACGATCCGCACAACGATGAGCGCGAAAGCCAAGGTGAGCACCGTGAAGGTGATGCCCATGGAAATCGAAAGAAACGTCTCTCCGCTCATGGGTTGAACACCTCCTTTATCCGACGCTCAAAACCGGTCTTGATGTCGTTGATGACCTCCGTGGGGTCGGCGGCGTCGATGGCGTGAATGTAAAGCGTTGACTGATCTTCGCTCACATCCATGGACAGCGTGCCGGGCGTCAGCGTGATGAGGTTCGCAAGGAGCGTAATCTCAGCGGGGGACTTCACGTCCAACGGGAATGCGATGATTGCCGGCTTCAGCTTCCGGCCCGGCGAAAGCACAATGATGGCGACGTTGACGGAAGACTTGATGAGTTCGGTCAAAAACGAGACCGCGAGCGCCACCGACCCCAGAAAGCGCCGGAAATGGGTGATCGCGCCGATCTGATCGCGGATCACAATGAGGGTGATGCCCCCCAAGACGAAGCCGAACGCCAGGTTGAGCGCGCTGAAGGTGCCGGTGACGGCGCACCAGGCGAGCGCAAACAACACATTAATTAGGATTGTTGCCATCAACCTCCCCCTGCGACGCGGTTTCGGTGCCCAGCACGGATTGAATGTAGGCGTCAGGATCGATAAGGCCCGCCGCCGCCACTTCAGCCGGCTCAATCAGGATTGACGGAAACAGCCCGAGGCCAATCACCAGCGCTGCAAACATGGTGACCGGGATGATGAGCGCGCGTGTTGCTGGGCCCAGCGTGGCTGGCGCGGCGCCCGCCTCGCCATCCCCATCGGCAGGCCTCAAGAAAACCAATGCCCAGGCGCGGCCCACGGCGATGGTGGTCAAAAACCCGCTCAG
>JBCDFB010000062.1:0-10641 GCA_039178655.1 Pseudomonadota bacterium
CTGGAACGCGAAGGTGTGCCGCCGCCTTACTGGGCGTTCGCATGGGCCGGCGGACAGGCACTTGCCCGGCACATCCTCGACCATCCCAACCTCGTGGGTGGCCGCACCATCCTGGATGTGGGTGCCGGATCCGGCCTCATCGCCATTGCGGCAATGCTTGCCGGTGCCGCGCGCGCCACAGCCAACGAGGTGGACCCCTTCAGCGCCGCTGCCATTTCGCTGAACGCTGAGGCGAACGGTGTCACCGTGGATCATGTTAGCCGTGACATCTTGGATGAGCACGCCGGCGCGGACGTGGTGCTCATCGGCGACCTGTTCTACGAACCGCCGCTCGGCCGCAGAGCACTGGCCTTTGCCGAACGGGCGGCCGGAGATGGGGCTGAGGTGCTGATTGGTGATCCGGGCCGGCCTTACCTCCCCAAAGAGGCGTTGCAGGCACTGGCGCTTTATGCGGTGCCCACGCCCCGCGCGCTGGAGGACACGGACCTGAAGCGGACCACCGTATGGCAGTTGAAGCGCCGGCCGACGGGCTAGCCGACGAAGGCGCGCTCCACAACGAAGGTCGCCGGACGGTTGTTGGCGCCCTCCTCAAAGCCCCGTTCTTCCAGAATGGCCTGTGTGTCCTTCAGCATCTCCATGGAGCCGCAGATCATCGCCCGGTCGCTGGCCGCGTCGAGCGGCGGGATGCCAAGCGCGTCGAACAGCCCGCCGGAGACGATCAGATCCGTAATGCGGCCGGTGTGGGTGTGTGGCTCACGCGTCGCGCTGGTGAACAGCGTCACCTTACCCTTGGTGAACTCGCCCACCAGCTCGTCATTCAGCGCGGCGTCCACGGTCTGCTTCGCATACTCAAGCTCCGCCACCTCGCGGCAGGTTTGGGTGAGGATCACCTCATCGAACTTTTCAAAGGTCTCTGGGTCGCGGATGACGGAGGCGAACGGCGCGACGCCGGTGCCGGTGGAGAACAGGAAGAGCCGCTTTCCCGGAATCAGTGCGTCATTCACCAGTGTGCCGGTGGGCTTTTTGTTCATGAAGACCGTGTCGCCCGGCTGGATGCGCTGCAGGTGCTCCGTCAGCGGTCCGCCGGGCACTTTGATGGAGAAGAACTCAAGCGCTTCATCCCAGGCCGGGCTCGCGATGGAGTAGGCGCGCCGAGGCGTCCCCTCCAGGCCGATCATGACGAATTCGCCGGATCGGAAACGAAAACTGTCCGGACGCGTCATGCGGAAGCGGAAGAGCCTGGACGTGTAGTGCTCCACCTCGGTGACGGTCTGAGCGAAAAGGTTTTTCGGCGGCGCCTTGGCTGCGCCCTCAACACCCGCAACGGACATGCGGCACTCCCTTGTGCTTCACCCGTGCGCCAGTAGCGCAACAACCGTTCGTACACAAACGAGATCGGTCCGCCGGGCCACCCGGCCAGCTTGACGCAGCGCGGTGCAGACTGGTCATCCCGCGCTTATCCGCCCCGTGACGAAGGAAGACGCTTCCAAAGGCATTGGCGGACGCTGGCGCAAGGCTCATCGGCGAGGTCGGGCCCGGCACCGTAACAGTGGGGCCCGCGCGAAAATCATGATCGAATGCGCGTGGGAGTGCGCTCGCCGCACCGGCGGACGATCAATCAGAAGTAAGCCTATTCCATGCGGACGTTCCGATGGAGGCCGGTGCCGACCTGATCGGCCACGATAGCCGCAGCCGCTTGGCGCCGCCGGAGCCGCAACATTGTAGTTGCCTCCGACAATGCTGCCGCAGGTGGTGGTCGGGGGTTAACAGTGTCTTAAGGTAATGCTGAAAACGCCGGGCTTGCCGGTTATTGCGTGGATACCGTGTGACCCTCATTGGTGTGGCGTTTACGCACCACTTCGTCGCCGGAAAGCATGGTTGAGGCTCGCCAGCCTTCCCTTCGCCGCGATTTTCCCACTCCTAGAAATCCGCGATGTTTCAAAGGAGTTGGCCTGTGCGGTTGTGGGGGCGATTGTCTTTCGCCGTCGCGCTCGGCGCAGCGCTCCTTGCAGCGGTGCCGAGTGCTGCCGCGTTCGAGTTCTTGGGGCTTCGGCTTTTCGGCGGTGAGCGCGAGCCGCCGCCGCCGGACGCGATCACCTACACGGCAGAGTTGAGCGCGCCGGAGGCTGACCGGGCGCTCCTGCGCAAGCTGCGGGGTGCTTCGCAGGTCATCACCAATCAGGACGAGCCCGCGTCGAGCCCCGCCGCGCTCCTTGCCAGCGCCCGGAGCGACTACCAGCGCATCCTCGCGGTTCTTTATTCGGAGGGGCGCTACGGTGGGGAGATCTCCATTCTCGTGGCTGGACGGCAGGCGGCCGACCTTCCTGCCGATACGCAGCTGAGCGATGGGACGGCGGTGTCAATCACCGTCAATCCCGGCCCGGTCTATGTGTTCGGCGACGTGTCGATCACCAATCGCGCGGGGCCCATTCTTCACGATATGACGCTGCCGGCAACGCCTGAAGAGCTCGGCCTGCGGTCTGGCGAGCCGGCAAGGTCCACCGTGGTCCTTGCTTCGGAGGATGCGCTGGTGGGCCGATGGCGCGAGAAGGGCCATCCGAAGGCCCGCATCGCCGAAAGCACAGCAACGGCGAACCATGCCGATGATGAGCTTTCAGTGCGCATGCGCGTTGCGCCCGGGCGGGAGGCGAATTTCGGCCCCACGAGCGTGCGCGGAACGGACCGCATGGACCCTGAGTTCGTCGCCTATTATGCCGACATCCCTGAGGGCGAGCGGTTCGATCCGGACGATCTTGAACGCGCGCAAGACCAGATGCGCCGCCTTGAGGTGTTTCAGGCGGTGCGCATCGTTGAAGCTGACCGCGTGCAGGACAACGGCACGCTGCCCATCACGGTGCGTGTGGTGGAGCGCAAGACGAGGGTTATCGGCGGCGGCGTGGAGATCTCGTCGGTGGACGGGCTCGGCCTGCAGGGCTACTGGCGGCACCGCAACCTCTTCGGCCGGGCGGAGCGGCTGAGCCTTGAGGCCAGCGCGAGCGACATCAATGGCGACAATCCCGACACCTATAACTACTCGCTGGGCGCCGCGATCCTGAAGCCGGGCGTTTTCACGCCGTACACTGACCTTGCAGCAAGAGTTTATGCTGAGCAGCTGTCGCCGGAGACCTACCGCTCCCGCACCGTCGGCGCGCGCGTGGGCCTGCAGCACCGCATCGGCAAGCGGCTGACGGCGGAGGTTTTTGGCCAGGTGGAGGCCAGCACCATCGACCGCACGAGCGTGGGTGACGGCGAGTTCTTGATGGTGAGCCTGCCGAGCGCCCTCACCTACGATGCCACCGACAATCCGCTGGACGCGACAAGGGGCTATAAGGTCCGCGTCAAGGCAGAGCCGTTCGTGGAGACCGTAAACAGCAACGTGGGGCTGATCACTGAGGCGGAGGTCTCCACCTATCGCGCGTTGGGGAGTGACCGTCTGGTCCTCGCGCTGCGGGGTCAGGTGGGCTCCATCGTCGGCGCGCCGCAAGACGAGATCCCGGCAAACCGGCTCTTCTTCACCGGCGGGGGCGGCTCCATCCGTGGCTATGTCTACCAAGGTGTAGGCCCCACCGATCGCAACGGCGACGTGGTGGGCGGACGCTCGTTCGTGACGGGGAGCGCCGAGGCGCGCTTCAGGATCAATGAGCAGTTCGGTTTTGTCCCCTTCGTGGATGTGGGCAACGCGTTCGCCGACGAGTTACCGGACTTTTCAGAGCCGCTCGCCGTGGGCGTCGGGGCGGGCATCCGGTACTATACGGGCCTTGGTCCGATCAGGCTCGATGTGGCTGTTCCGCTGAACGAGGTGGGGAACGAGCCGGACTTTGCGTTCTACATCGGCCTCGGGCAGTCATTTTGAGGGGGTGGGCATGAAGCGTGTCATCATCGGCCTTCTGCTCCTCCTGGCGGCCGGCGGCCTCACGGCGGGCGGGATCGCGCTCGCACAAGATGATGAGAAGTCGCGCTTTGTCCGCTTTGTTGAACGGCAAATCTCCACGCCTGACAGGCGTATCAGCCTCGGCCAGATCGACGGCGCACTCTCCTCCGACGTTCGCATCTCCGAGATCACCATCGCGGATCGGCGAGGGGTTTGGCTGCGGATCGAGAACGCCGCGCTGGTCTGGTCGCGCCTGGCGCTGCTGCGCGGCCGGCTCGACATCGACAGCCTCTCGGCGGACGGCATCACCATCGTGCGCGCGCCCCTGCCTGCCGAGACGGACGAGCCGCTGGACGACACGCCATTCACGCTGCCGGACTTGCCGGTGGAGGTGGACATTGATGAACTCAACGTCGCGCGCGTTGCGATCGCCGAGGGCGTCGTTGGGCCGGCGGCGGAGCTATCGGTGGAGGGGCGCGCGCGCCTTGCGGACGGCAGCCTCGACACCGCGCTCACCATTGAGCGGCTGGACCGGCCGGGGACGCTTGCCTTCACCGCGGCGTTTGAGAACGACAGCCGGCGCCTCACCCTTGATGTGCGCCTTTCCGAGCCCGCAGGCGGCGTGCTGGCCAACGCGCTGCAGGTGGACGGGCGCCCTGCCCTTGCGCTGGAGATTGCCGGAGACGGGCCGCTCAGCGACTTTACCGCCAGCCTGACACTTGATTCCGACGACACGACGCTCCTCTCCGGCAGCACACGTCTTGAGGGCGTTGGTGAGGGTTTGCGGTTCGACGCGCGGCTTTCCGGCGATCTGACGCCGCTTGTTGCCAGCCTTTACGATCCGCTGGTGGAGGGCGGGACCGAACTCAATGTGCAGGGCGAGCGCGCCGGCGATGGGGCCATCTCGCTGGAGCGCGTGTCATTCCGCAGCGGCGCAGCGGACCTCACCATCGCTGCGCAGATTGCGCCGGACGGTGTGCCCGTCACGCTGAGCGTCGACGGGATGCTCGGCCGGCAGGGCGGCGCCCCGCTGGCTCTGCCGGGAGGCGGCGGCGCGGCAACGCTTGGAAGTGCGACGATCTTCGCAAATCTTTCCGAAGCCGGCGCCATCGAAGGGCGGATCGAGATCGTGGATCTCGACACCAACATTATCGCCGCACCCGCAGCGCTTATCGAAGTCGACGGGCAGGCGGAAAACCTCAGCGTCCCAGCCTCCCGCGCGGTGCGTTTTTCCGTCCGCGGCGGGGCCGACAATGTGACTTCGGGTGAAGGCGCCGTGGCGGACGCGCTGGGAAGCAGAGTGCGCCTTTCCGCCGAAGGCAACTGGCGCGCAGGGGCACCTCTCACGATGGACCGCGCGGCCCTTGAGACGCCGACACTTTCGGCGGACTTCCAAGGCACCGTCCAGGACGGCGTGTCGGGACGCTACGCCCTGCGGGCCGAAGACCTTTCAGCATTTGCCGGGCTTGCCGGGCGGGATTTGTCTGGCAGCGTCGACCTTTCCGCCATCGGCAGTATCGGCTTTGACGGCCTCTTCGATCTGATGCTTGACGGCACCGCAGGCTCGCTCACCCTCGGGCTCGGCAGTGCCGATGGCATTTTAGCCGGGACGACTGAGCTTTCCGGGCGCGCCGCCCGCTCGGCCGAAGGCATCTCGTTTGAAACCTTTGCGCTCACTAACGAGCAGCTGGAGTTCACAGCAAACGGCGCGGTGACAGACACCGCCGCCGACCTTGATGTGGCGCTCGATATCAGGGCGCTGTCCGCGCTCGATCCACGGCTCGCCGGCGCGGTCAACGCCAGTCTGTCCGTCTCCGGCGCGCCTGCGCGGCCCACCGTGCGGCTCAGCGCAACAAGCGCTGAGATCGGCGTGGGCGAGCGTGCGGTGACTGATCTCTCCGCGCAGTTCGACGGCACCTTCGACCGGGCGAGCGGGATCGAGGCAGACCTTGACGGTGCGCTCTCCGTCACCGCCCAGTACGCGGGCGATCCGCTTCAGGCCGCGCTTGACCTTGAGACGGTGGAGGGTGCGCGCCGGCTGTCCGGTCTTCAGGTGCAGGTCGCCGATGCCACGGCGTCCGGCGACCTTACGCTGCGCGGCGCCCTTCTTGACGGGGAACTCGCGGTGCGGGTGCCCGAGATTGCACGGGTTGCGGCCATCGCCTTGATCGATGCATCGGGCTTCCTGGAGGCGGACCTCACCTTCGCCAGCAACGACGAGCGCCAGGATTTGACCGCCAATGGGACGGCGCGGAGCGTAAGCCTACCCGGTTTATCGCTGGGCTTTGCTTCAATCGACCTTGCTGTGGGCGACGCGTTTGGCGTGCCGACCCTTAATGGCTCGGCCGAACTGCGCGCCCTGGAGGCGGGCGGGTTTCGGGCCGGCACCTTGGCGCTGCGGGCAACCCGTGATGGTGAGAGCAGCGACATTGCCCTCTCCGGCGACATCAACGGTGCAAGTGTTGAGGCTGAAGGGGCACTGACCCGGCTTGAGGACGGCTTTGCCGCGACGCTGCGCAGCTTTGCCGTCACTGCGCAGGATCTGGCGGCGCGCCTCGTCAGCTCCGCGCGCGTTGAGGTGACCGATACCATCTCGGTGGATGGGGCACGCCTTGACGTGGGTGGCGGCGAGGTGTTCGTCCGCGGCCAAATCGGCGACCGTGTTGACGGGGAAGTGCGCATTGACCGCCTGCCCCTGGCGCTTGCCAACATTGCTCTGCCCGACCTTGGTCTTGCCGGCACACTCAATGCGGACCTTCGTGTGACCGGGAGCCGCGCTGCGCCGACCGTCGACGCTGAGGCCACCGCCACAGGGGTGACCACAGCGCAGCTTGAACGGGCCGGCATCGCCCCGTCCAACGTGGATCTCGCAGCCCGCTTTGCGGACGATTTGCTCACCATCGAGCGGCTGGACGCGGCCATCGGCAACGGCTCGCTCACCGCGAGTGGGACCGCGGGCGACCAGTTTGCGTTGGAGGTCAATCTGGAAAACCTCCCACTCGCAGTGGCGAGCGCCGTGGTGCCCGAGCTTGGTCTTTCGGGCTCGGTCTCCGGCAATGGGACGGTCGAAGGGCCGAGGGCGGCGCCGGATGCGCGCTTTTCGCTCACCGCGCGGGACGTATCGGCGGAGGCGACACGCTCCTTCGGTCTGCCGGCTGCGCAGGCACAGGTGTCGGGGACCTTCGCCGGCAGCACGCTGACGCTGGAGCGTGCCGAGGTGAACGCCGGCGAAGCGCAAATCACCGCCACAGGCACTGCCGGGACGACGCTTGACCTTTCCCTCAACGCCCGCGGGTTGCCGCTGGCGCTGGCGAACACGGTTCTCCCGCAGCTCAACGCGTCCGGCACGGCGAGCGCAGAGGCGACGATCACCGGCCGCGCAAGCCGCCCGCAAGTGGAGTTCCGGGCAACCAGCCCGTCCTTTTCCGCAGTGGGGCTCGGCGGCGGGACCTTCGATGTTGGCGGCTCGCTGGACGGAGCAACCGTGCGGCTTGACCGCGCCAACGTGGCGCTGGGCGGGGGCAGCGTTTCAGCGCGCGGCACGGTTGGCCGAAACCTCGACATCACGGCCGATATCCGCGATTTGCCGCTGGCGCTCGCCAACGCATTCGCGCCGGACCAGAGCCTGTCGGGCCGGCTCACGGGCAGCGTGCAAGCACGTGGCCGGGTCAACGCACCGGCCGCCACGTTTGACATTGGCGTTGATGGCTTTTCGGCCGCGCCGCTGGCGACCGCCGGTGTCGGCCCGCTGGGGATCCGCGCCGACGGGCGCTTCCAGGGCAACCGGATCACCTTGGGCGCGCTGCGGGCTGAGGGAGGCGGGCTTTCCGTGACCGCCTCCGGCACGGTTCCGCTCTCCGGCGGCGGTCTCAACTTGTCTGTGAGCGGTACGGCGCCGCTATCGCTCGCAAACGGTGCGCTCGCCGGACGCGGTGCGAGCGTGGACGGGACCGCCCGCGCCGACATCACAGTGCGCGGCTCCCTGTCCCGCCCGCAGGTTACAGGCGCGGTGGGCGCAACGGGGATCGTGTTCCGCGACCCGCAGACAAACCTTGTTTTGTCAGATGGGCGGCTCGACGCGCGCCTTGCCGGGGAACGGGTGGTGATTGAGACGTTTAGCGCGACGCTCGGCGGCGGGACCATCAGCGTCAGCGGCAGCGTCGGGATCACTGGCGGCTTCCCGGCTGACCTGTCCATCGCCCTTCGCGAAGCGCGCTACACCGACGGACGCCTCGTGGCCGTGACGCTGGACGGCGACCTCACCGTGCGCGGGCCGCTCGTCGTCAATCCAGTGATCGCGGGCCGCATCGATATTGCGCGGGCGGAGATCACCGTGCCGGCAGGGTTCGCCGGAACTGGCCCCCTCATCGACGTCAAGCACATCAATACCCCGCCTGGGGTGCTGGAGACGTTGCGCCGGGCAAGGGTCGGCCCGTTTGCTGACGATGACGGGCAGGCGTCGAACCGCGGCGGCGGGTTGACGCTGGACGTGGAAATCAACGCGCCGGCGCGGGTGTTCGTCCGCGGGCGGGGGATCGACGCAGAGCTTGGTGGCTCGCTGCGCGTGCGCGGCCCCATCAATGCCGTGCGGCCGGTGGGCGAGTTCGATCTCATCCGTGGCCGTCTGACCATTCTGGGTCAGCGCATTGTCTTCACCGAGGGCTCCATCGTCCTTCTGGGCGATTTGAACCCCGTGATCCGCCTGGTTGCGGAAACGCGCGCCCAAAGCGTCACCGTGCGCGTGATTGTGGAAGGGCCGGCGCGCGACCCTGAAATCCGCTTTGAGTCCACACCTGAGCTGCCGCAGGACGAGGTGCTTGCGCAGCTCCTCTTTGGCCGCAGCCTGTCGGACCTGTCACCGTTCCAGCTGGCGCAGTTGGCGGCCGCCGCTGCCGAACTCGCCGGCTCGGGGGGCGGGCCGGGCCTGCTTGAGCAAATCCGCGTGTTTGCGGGCCTCGACAACCTTGAGGTGGTCACGACAGAAACCGGCGGCACGGCCGCGCAAGCGGGCCGCTACATCGCCGACAACATTTATGTGGGTGTGCAAGCGGGCGACCGGAGCTCCGGCGTCACGGTCAACCTTGATGTCACACGAGACCTTAAGGTCCGCGCGGAGGCGCTAACGGACGAGACCTCCATCGGTGTCTACTACGAGCTGGAGTATTAGGGCTTAGAGTTTAATTATTCTAAGACAAGTTAATGGGTGCGATCTCCAGGCATTTGACGAATTATAATCTTCTTTCAAGCTGTTGACCCCAGACAAATGTCGCCAATAACAACTCTCAACACTCTGAGAGGGAAGGTTTGGCATGGCCAAAACACTGCTTGCTGCCACACTTATGGCGACGGTCGCCGGTACGGGGATTGCGCTCGCGGCGGGTGAAATCAACCTGTATTCTTCGCGTCACTACGATACCGATGATGCACTGTACTCCAACTTCACTGAGAAGACCGGCATCACGGTCAATCGTATTGAAGATTCCGGTGACACGCTCATCGAGCGCATGTCTTCGGAAGGCGAACTCAGCCCGGCCGATATCCTGCTCACTGTTGACGTCAGCCGTATGCATCGCGCCGACGAAGCCGGTTTGCTGCAACCGCTGAACGTAGACGCGGTGACCGAGAAGGTTCCGGCTGAACTGCGTGACGAGGAAGGCCACTGGGCCGGCGTGACGACGCGTTCGCGCATCATCTTCTACAACAAAGACACCGTGTCTGAGCCGCCGCAGACGTACGAAGATCTTGCTGATCCGAAGTATGCCGGCATGGTTTGCACGCGTTCCTCTTCGAACGTCTACATGGTCGGTCTGATGGCGGCGATCATCGCCAACAAGGGCGAAGAAGCTGCTAAGGGGTGGGCCGAGGGTGTGAAGAACAACCTCGCCCGTGACCCTGAAGGTGGTGACACCGATCAGCTGCGCGCGATCCTTTCCGGTGAGTGCGACATTGCTGTGTCCAACCACTACTACTACGCCCGCGGCTACCGTAAGGACGTGTCCGGTCTGACCGACGGTCTGGACAAGCTCGGCTACGTGTTCCCGAACCAGGACAGCACGGGCACCCACGTCAACATCTCCGGCATCGGCATTGCGGCGAATGCGCCGAACGCCGAAAACGCCCGCGCGTTCGTTGAATATCTCCTGACGCCGGAAGCGCAGAAGATGATTGCCGACGGCAACGACGAATACCCGGTCGTTGAGGGCGTTGCAGCGTCCGAAGCGGTCGAGAATATGGGTGAGTACAAGACCGACGAGCTGCTCCTGTCCGAGTTTGCCCCGCTCGGCGCCCGTGCCACGGAGATCTACAACGAGGTCGGCTACCGCTAAGCCCGACGGCAGTCGATCTTCAGAGCGCGTCGCCCGGCCTGGGCGGCGCGCTTTTTTTGTGTTCCGGTCCCCATGGATCGAAAATGGATCGAATGAGGGGCTGAGGGGCGGCTGATGAACCTGTCACCGGTGGAAGAGGAGTTCGTCCTCCACTTCGGCGAGATGGGCTCGCGGTGGGGGATCAACCGCACGGTGGGCCAGATCTACGCGCTCCTTTTCATCAGCGAACAGCCGCTCAACGCCGATGAAATTGTCCAGACGCTCAACTTCTCCCGCTCCAACGTGTCCATGGGCCTTAAGGAGCTGCAGGCGTGGAACCTTGTGCGGCTGAAACATCTCCCCGGCGACCGCCGCGACTATTTCACGACGCCGGACGATCTGTGGGAGATCATGCGCACCTTGGTTGAAGAGCGGAAGCGGCGCGAGATCGATCCGACGTTGACC
>JBCDFB010000063.1:0-10604 GCA_039178655.1 Pseudomonadota bacterium
CGCGAACGCGCCCGCGGCCACTCCGGCCGCAATGGCGTGGGGTGAGGCTTCCAGCCGCAGGACACGCGATTTGAAGGAGCGCATGCGCATCGCGCTCTGGCCGCGCCGCTCATTCGGCCGCTCGTTCAGCTACTTCAAATCGCGTGTCCTGCGGCTGGAAGCCTCACCCCACGCCATTGCGGCCGGAGTGGCCGCGGGCGCGTTCGCGTCCTGCACGCCGCTGGTGGGCTTCCACTTCCTGCTCGCATTCATGCTGGCGTGGGTGATCGGCGGTTCAATGATTGCCGCCGCATTCGGCACCGCGGTCGGCAACCCGCTCACCTTCCCGCTGATCTGGCTGTCCTCCTTCCAGGTGGGTGAATTGCTGCTCGGGGACACCGGCGCCGCGTCGCCGCTTCAGATCGAATTGTCCTTTTCCACGCTCACCTCGTCCTTCGGCCTGCTTTGGCCCACGCTGAAGCCCATGCTGTTGGGGGGTGCGACCATCGGCACCGTCGTCGGCGGATCCCTCTATTTCATCGTGCGCTCCGCCGTGGCCTTCCGCCAGAAACTGCGGTCGGAGCGGCTCGCAGCGTCCGCCGCCGCGCGCCAGGATGATGGGGAAGACACTGCGTGATCATCGGCATCGGCTCCGATCTCATGGACATTCGGCGCATTGAAAAGACGCTCGAACGCTTTGGAACGCGCTTTGAGGACCGCGTGTTCACCGAAGTGGAGAAGGCGCGCGCCCGGCGCAGAGCCCACCCGGCGGCCACCTACGCCAAGCGCTTCGCCGCGAAGGAGGCGCTGTCAAAAGCTCTAGGGTCGGGCATCCGCATGGGCGTTGCCTGGCGAGAGATGGGCGTCATCAATCTGCCCACCGGCCAGCCCACTTTGGCGGTGACGGGTGGCGCAAAGAGCCGGCTTGATGCGCTCATCCCCCAAGGACACGCGCCGCACCTCCATCTCACCATGACTGACGATCACCCCTATGCGCAGGCCTTCGTGGTGATCGAGGCGCTGCCTGCGCTCACGCCAGGCTGATCGCGCGTTCGTTGCAAGCAGGCCCGCGCAAGACTATGTGAGCGTGTCCGCGCGTCGCGGTCCGCATCTGGCGCGCGGATTGTTGGCGCGCTTCTAAAAAGGTGATGAGAAGCGTGGCGAAAAAGAAGTCGGAGCGCGAGGGCGGCCTGTACGAGACCGTAAAGATCATCTTTCAGGCGCTGCTGATTGCTGTCGTCATCCGCACGTTTCTTTTTCAGCCATTCAACATTCCGTCTGGATCGATGGTGGAGACGCTGCTGATAGGCGACTATCTTTTCGTCTCTAAATACTCCTACGGCTACTCCCAATACTCTTTCCCCTTTGCGCTCATTCCTTTCTCCGGCCGCATCATTGGTTCATCGCCGGAACGGGGTGACATCGCCGTCTTCAAGCTGCCGAGCGACAACGCCACCGACTATATCAAGCGCGTGATCGGCCTGCCCGGAGACCGCATTCAGGTGACCGACGGCGTGGTGGAGATCAACGGCGTCGCCGTTGCCCGCCAACAGTTGGAAGACTACGTGGAAATCGGAAGCAACGGCCGCGAAGTGCGGGCCCGGCGTTACCGCGAAACACTCCCCAATGGTGTCAGCTACGATGTGCTGGACACCCGCGAGAATGGCCAGTTCGACAGCACCGGCGTATACACGGTGCCTGAGGGCCACTACTTCATGATGGGCGACAATCGGGACAATTCCATCGACAGTCGAGCGCAGACGCTGGTGGGATATGTGCCTTACGAAAACTTTGTGGGCCGCGCGGAAATCATCTTCTTTTCGCTTCGCCCTGGCACGCCCATCTGGCAAATCTGGAACTGGCCCACGGCAGTGCGGTGGGACCGCATTTTCTCGACGCTGTGAACCGGCGCGCCGTCCCATGAGCCGGGGGAGGGTTGATCAGCGTGCCGCGGTCCAGCGACTGGAAGAGGCACTAGGCCACACCTTTTCTGACCGCTCGCTGCTCACCAACGCACTCCTGCACGGCAGCGCTCTCGCCGGGCGCGGCCAAAGCTATGAAAGACTTGAGTTTTTGGGGGACAGGGTGCTCGGCCTTGTCATCGCATCCGCGCTCTACCAGCGCTTTCCAAAGGCTGAGGAGGGCGGACTTGCCCGCCGCCTGAATGCCCTCGTCAGGCGGGAGACCTGTGCGGACCGCGCCCTCTTCCTGGGCATCGACGCGGCGCTGCGCCTGGGCGATTCGGAGGCCCACTCGGGCGGGCGGAAGAAGACCGCGATCCTCGCAGACGCATGCGAAGCTGTCCTCGCCGCGGTCTATCTGGACGGGGGCTATGATGCGGCGGAGGCGGTGATTCTGCGCGCCTGGGGCGACCTCATCGACTGCGAAGAAAAGCCGGAGCGCGACCCGAAAACCGAGCTTCAGGAGATCGTCCAGGCGAGCGGCGGCGCGCCGCCCTCCTACACGGTCCGCGCGCGTACGGGGCCTGACCACGCGCCGCACTTCGTCATCGAAGTTGCCGGGCACGACGGGGTGCTTGGCGCAGGGCAGGGCGGTTCGAAGCGTGAGGCGGAGCAAAACGCGGCCCGCGCCGCCCTTGATGCGCTGAGCGAACAACCTTGAGCGGTGGTGCTGATACGCGCTGCGGTTTCGCGGCTCTCATCGGTGCGCCCAATGCGGGCAAATCGACGCTCGTGAACGCACTGGTGGGCGCGAAGGTCTCCATCGTGACCCACAAAGTGCAGACCACCCGCGCCGTGGTGCGCGGGATCTTTCTGCACGGCGAAGCCCAAGTCATCCTGCTCGACACGCCGGGCATCTTCGCGCCGCGCCGGCGCCTGGATCGCGCGATGGTCAAAACCGCGTGGGCCAACGCCTACGATGCGGACCGGGTCTGCGCGCTCATCGACGCCCGACGCGGCATCGACGAGGAGACAGGCGCCATCTTGGAAGAGCTCACCAACGTGCGCCAACCCAAGACGCTCGTGCTCACCAAGATCGACCTGGTGGACCCGCCGGCACTCCTTTCCCTCGCCAAAGCCGCCAACGAAGCGACCCGGTTCGAAGACACCTTCATGATCTCCGCGCAGACTGGCGATGGCGTGGCTAAGGTGCGCGAGCATTTGTCAGCGGCAATGCCTGCCGGTCCTTGGCTTTATCCTGAGGACCAGATTTCTGACATTCCGATGCGCCAGCTCGCCGCCGAGATCACGCGCGAGCAGCTGACCCTGCGCCTTCACGAAGAACTCCCCTATGCCGCGACGGTGGAGACAGAGACCTGGAAGACGCTGCGCGACGGCTCGGTGCGGATCGAGCAGGCAGTGTTCGTGGAGCGCGAGGGGCAAAAGAAGATCGTGCTTGGCGAGAAGGGCCGAACCATCCGCGCCATCTCCGTGGCCGCCCGGCAGGGGATCGCCGATCTGGTCGGCGCGCCGGTGCACCTTTTCTTGTTCGTGAAGGTGCGGCCCAAGTGGGGTGACGATCCGGAGCGCTACCGCGAGATGGGCCTGGAGTTCTTCCGCTGATCTTCTTCAATCCCCATGTGAGGCCCGTAAGGAGGGCCTGATGCGCGATCAACGGGGCGGCAAGCGCCCGCTCTCCCGCAAGGTCAACACCAAGGCCCGCGGCGTGTGGCACAACTCTGGTGACCACTATCGCTGGACGCGAAATTCCAAAGATGTCGAGACCAATCCCCGCGCCGGCCGCATGAAGCGTGGCAAAGAACGTGGGCTCGACTACACGCCGCTGTACCGTTTCCTGCTGTCGAAAGTCGGCGAGGACTTTGCAGCGGTCCACTCAGAAGCCGTCAGCCGCCTGGACAAGGAAGAGCCCATTTGGCACCTCGTCGCCCGCAACGAAGAGGGGCGGCGCGATATTGTGGGCATAGGAGAAAGCACCTTCTGGTCCGGCCTTTATGTTGATGATGAGAACAGACTGGCGGTGGTGGACCCCTCCATCGGCATTGAAGAGCTGAACCCCCTGTGCGCTTGCTGCACGCACACCTTTAACGGTGTGCCCTTTGTCCGCGCCCACGTCTTCGGTGCACCGCTGAGGGGGGAGGGGCGCTAGCGCTGTGGAGTGGCGGGACGAAGCGCTGATCCTGTCGGCACGCCCGTTTGGCGAGAACTCCAAAATCGTTGAGGTGCTGGCCCGTTCGCGCGGGCGGGCGGCTGGCATGGTCCGCGGCGCGCGCTCCAAAACCATGCGCGCGCTGCTTCAGCCAGGGAACCGCGTGGAAGCCCTTTGGCGCGGCAGGCTAGAGGATCAGCTCGGCACGTTGCAGCTGGAGATGATGGAGGCACGGGCCGGTCTCGTCATGGAGCATTCCTGGGGTGCCTTCGGTCTTCAATCCATGGCAGCGCTCCTTGCATTTCTGCCGGAGAGTGACCCCCATCCGCGCCTTTATGCGGCCGCCGATGCGCTGATTGGCGCCTTCGCTCTGCCCGAGGCTGCCGGTGAAGCCGGTGTGCGGTTTGAGCGCATCTTGCTGCAGGAATTCGGCTTCGGGCTGGACTTATCGTCCTGCGCGGCCACCGGCGCGGCTGACGGTCTCACCCACGTTTCGCCTCGTACCGGCCGCGCCGTCTCCCGCGCAGCCGCCGCCCCTTACCTTGACCGGCTCCTGCCGCTGCCCGCCTTTCTGCTCGATCAAGGGCCAGTCACGGCCCAGTCGGTCGGCGAGGGGTTTCGCCTCACCGGCTACTTTCTGGCAACCCAGGTGGCTGGCCTTGCCCACAAACCGCTGCCTCCGCAGCGGGAACGCTTTGTCCGCTCCGTGATCCGCGCGCTCCCTCAATAAGCCGCATGAAGCCCATGGGCGGGGCCTTTCCGCCGCCATACTCAACGCCCAAATAACGCTGAAAGACAGGGAGTTGGCCATGCGATGGGTTCTCATTGGTCTGGCAGTTGTCCTCGTCATCGTTGCGGCGGGTTTTGCGTGGACGGAGTGGCAAATGGCGCGGATTGAAACGCCTCAGTACACTGTCGAGCGGGAAGACGGCGCGTTTGAAGTGCGCGAATACGCGCCCATGCTGACGGCGAGCGTCGCCGTTGACGGCAATCGCGAGGAGGCGGTGCGCAAAGGCTTCTCGCAGTTGGCGGACTACATTTTCGGCGCCAACGGCGGCAGCGCGAAAATCGAAATGACCGCGCCCGTGGAGCAGGAACCCCAAGCCGGCGAAACCATCGCCATGACGGCGCCGGTGGAGCAAGAGGCGACGGGGGCGGAGAGTTGGCGCGTGAGCTTCGTGATGCCGTCCAAATTCACGCTCGATACTCTGCCGCAGCCGGAAAACCCTGGCATTTCGCTCGATGAGCGGCCCGGCGGGCGTGTGGCGGCAATCACGTTTTCAGGCATTGCCGGGACTGACGAGATCGCGCGGGCCAGCGCCCGGCTGATGGATTTCCTGGAACGTAACGATCTGACGCCCGCCGCAAGCCCGCGCTTTGCCTTTTACGATCCGCCCTGGCGAATCCCGTTCCTGCGCCGCAACGAGGTGCTTGTGCCGCTGGCGGATAACGCAGGGGAAACGCCCGCCGCCGGCTAGCACGTCTCTTTCGCGCCTAAGCGCGCTGCGCTAAGCGGGGGGATGGCACCGGGCGCGGTCACTCAACCGTCCCTGTGCCGATTTTGGCGGAGATTTGATGGCCGGCCCGACGCCCGACGATCCAGAGCTTGTGGACCTGAAGGACGCGCTGGAAGAGCGCTATCTCGCCTACGCGCTCTCAACGATCATGCATCGCGCGCTGCCGGACGTGCGGGACGGGCTGAAGCCTGTCCATCGCCGGCTGCTGTTTGCCATGCGTCAGTTGCGCCTGGACCCCGGCCAGGCCTTCAAGAAATCGGCCCGTGTCGTCGGCGACGTCATCGGTAAATTCCACCCCCACGGCGACACGGCGGTCTACGATGCGCTGGTGCGCCTGGCGCAGGATTTTGCCGTGCGCTATCCGCTTGTTGACGGGCAAGGAAACTTCGGCACGGTGGACGGCGATGGCGCCGCCGCCATGCGCTACACCGAAGCGCGATTGACCGACGTCGCCAAGCTGCTGCTGGACGGGCTTGACGAAGACGCCGTCGACTTCCGCGACACCTACGACGGGTCAGAGAGTGAGCCGGTTGTTCTGCCAGGCGGGTTTCCCAATCTTCTGGCGAACGGCGCGTCCGGCATTGCGGTGGGGATGGCGACAAGCATTCCGCCCCACAATGCTGCCGAGATTGCCGACGCCGCGCTCCACCTCATCAAGCATCCAAACGCCGGGCTCGGCGTGATCCTTGAAAAGATGCCTGGGCCGGACTTTCCCACCGGCGGCATCATCGTGGAGGCGCCCGATTCCATCGCGGAGGCCTATCGCACCGGGCGCGGCGGCTTCCGCACCCGCGCCCGCTGGGAGGTGGAGGAAGGGCCGCGCGGCGCCTGGCAGATTGTCGTCACCGAGATTCCCTATCAGGTCCAGAAGGGGCGGCTGATCGAGCGCATCGCGGAGCTGTGGGAGGCAAAGAAGCTGCCGCTCCTGGGCGATATCCGAGACGAGAGCGCAGAGGATGTGCGCATCGTGTTGGAGCCGCGTTCGCGTAGCGTGGATGCGGACCTTTTAATGGAAAGCCTGTTCAAGCTGTCGGACCTTGAGGCGCGCATCCCGCTCAACATGAACGTTCTGATGGGCGGGCAAGTGCCGCGCGTTGCGTCGCTTCCTGAGGTGCTGCGCGCCTGGCTCGACCACATGAAGGACGTGGCCGTGCGCCGCGCACGCCACCGCCTTGGCAAAGTGGTCCACAGGCTTGAGATCCTGGACGGCTACCTCATCGTCTACCTGGATCTCGACAAGGTGATCCAAATCATCCGCGAGGCGGACGAGCCGAAGGCCGAACTCATTGAGGAGTTTACGCTCACCGACGTTCAGGCTGAAGCGATCCTCAACATGCGCCTGCGCTCCCTGCGGCGTCTGGAGGAGATGGAAATCCGCCGGGAGCACGAGCGGCTCACTGCCGAGCGTGGTGAATTGGAAGCGCTCCTCGCCGATGATGGCATGCAGTGGGACAAGGTGGCCGGCGCCATCCGCGAGATCAAAAAGGCCTTCCCCAAAAACACCGAGCTTGGGGCGCGCCGCACCAGCTTCGGCGATGCGCCCCAAACGAGCGCCGAAGAGGTGGCCGAGGCGATGATCGAGCGCGAGCCGGTCACCGTTGTCCTGTCGCAAAAGGGCTGGATCCGCGCCCTCAAGGGCCACGTGAAGGATCTTTCCAACCAAACGTTCCGCCAGGAGGATGGGCTGGGCCAGGCGATCCACGCCGAGACCACCGACAAGCTTCTGATCCTGGCGAGCGACGGGCGCGTCTACACCCTGGGCGCGGACAAACTCCCTGGCGGGCGGGGGCACGGCGAGCCGCTGCGCGTGATTTTAGAGTTGGAGGGCGGGGTTGAAATCGCCAAGCTCTTCCTGTTCGCGCCTGACACGCAATGGCTGTTCGCCACAAAGGCAGGCCGCGGCTTTTTGGTGGCGGCGGACGATCTGATCGCCACCACACGGCGCGGCCGTCAGGTAATGTCACCGGCGGATGGGGATACGGCCGCCTTTGCGGTGCCCGCCGATGGTGACCGTGTCGCCGTGATTGGCGAGAACCGCAAGCTCCTGATCTTTCCCATCGAGCAGGTGCCCACGCTGTCAAAAGGCCGCGGGGTGCGTCTGCAGCGGCACAAGGACGGCGGCCTGTCTGACGTCATGATCTTTACCGCGGCAGATGGATTGTCCTGGACCGACAGCGGCGGCCGTCGCCACGTGCGCACCATGGACCAGGTTGCCGACTATGCGGGCGAACGCGCCACAGCCGGCCGAATGGCGCCGCAGGGATTCCCCAAGTCCAACAAATTTGCCCCCTAACATAGGCGCCTCGGCGTCTCGGCGTCTGTGCAATCTGACATCGCAGGGCGGCGGCACTACCCCAAAAGCCAATACTTAATTTGGCGAAATTGTTCTAAACTTCCCGCTGACGTACGGTCGCCGTTTGGAGCACTCAATGCTGCCCGTGATACAAGCGGGGGAGATACTCAGATGGCGACACAACCATGACCACGATCGGGTTCATTGGGTTGGGAAACATGGGGGCGCCCATGGCGCTCAACCTCATGAAGGCCGGCCATACCGTTCGCGGCTTTGACCTGGTGCCGCAGGCTCGCGATGCCTTCAAGGCGAAGGGCGGCAACGCCGTTGAAACACTCCCCAGCGCCGTTGCAGATGCAGAGGTGGTCATCACCATGCTCCCCGCAGGCGTCCATGTTTTTGACGCTGTTTGCGGGGCCGGTGGGGTCATCGCCCATGCGGCGCCCGATACGCTCCTGATCGACTGTTCGACCATCGAAGTGGAAGTGTCGCGCAACGTGGCCGCCAGCGCCGCAGAGCAGAGCCTTCCCATGCTTGACGCGCCGGTGTCGGGCGGGGTCAGCGGCGCGGAAGCAGGCACGCTCACCTTTATGGTAGGAGGACCGGAAGCCGTGTTTGAGCGCGCCAAGCCTTTGTTGGGGCTGATGGGGCGCAACATCATCCACGCCGGGGACGCTGGTGCGGGTCAGGCGGCGAAGATCTGCAACAACATGGTCCTTGGCGTGTCGATGATTGCCGTCAGCGAGGCGTTCAACCTTGCCGACGCGCTGGGCCTCGACCGGCAAAAGCTCTTCGATATCGCAAGCACGGCATCGGGCCAGTGCTGGGCGCTCACCACGTACTGTCCGGTGCCCGGTCCGGTGCCCACCTCGCCGGCAAACCGCGATTATCGCGCCGGGTTCACTGCGGCCATGATGCTGAAGGATCTGGCGCTCGCCGCGGGCGCTGCTGAGCACACGCGCACGGCCGCGCCGTTGGGCGATTCGGCAAGGCGCCTCTATGACGCCTTTTGTGAAGCTGGCGGTGATTCGACCGATTTCTCCGGCATTGTGCGGTATCTGCGCGGCGAAGCCCCCCACTGAGAACGGGTGGCTGAACGGCTTGTGGCGCGAATGCCACTGGCCGCGCTTTCACCATTTGTTCACTTTAGCGATTAAGGGCCGCTTTAACGCCCGGACGCACCCTCACCCGGCAAAACAAGCCCCCCGCAGGCGGGCACATAAGACCGAACGAGGCTGAAGATGAACCTTGCTGTGCGGCATGCGGAGGGCGTTGAGCCCGCCGCTGAAACCCATGCGTTGAGCGCCTACGTGGAGGCGATCCGCCTTATTGAGCGGACCCACAGGCGCTTCCTTGACGTGGTGAAGGATGAGTTGGACCGGCTGGGCGAGGACGAGGTGAACAACGTCCAGGCGGTGCTTCTCCACAACCTCGGCCAGGAGGTGCTGACCCCGAGCGAACTGAAGTCGCGCGGGTACTACATGGGCTCAAACGTCTCCTATAACCTGAAAAAGCTCGGTGAACTGGGATATCTCACCCAGCAGCGTTCCAACCGGGACAGGCGGACGGTCCGCATCACCGTGACCGAGAAGGGCGCACGCATCGGCGAAATCGTGGACACGCTCCTCGCCCGCCACATGCAGTCGCTGGGCCCCATCGGGGGCGTGCAGGAGGCAACCCTTAACGAAGCGTCGCAGATCCTGCGCCGGCTGGACCGCTTCTGGAAGGACCAGGTCCTCTACCGGCTGTGATCGGCTGATCGGAAGGCGCGCCGGTGGCACACGCCATCGGCGATGCAGCCAAAGCACGATGACGTTTTGTTCACTGGGAAGCTTTTCGACCTTCTCGGGCGACACATTGTGAACACTCTACCGGCATGTTAGCCACACCGATGCATTGTGGTCTGGGGAGAGTATGCCGGTGTTTTCCACAAGCTTGAACGTGTCACGGGCGGCGGGTGTGGTCGCCGCTGCGGGGCTTGCTGGGCTCCTGGGCGCCGATTTTGCGGCGGCGCAGGATCGCGCCTTCCCCAACTTTGGCCGCCAGGCGGAGTGGGCGGATCGATTCGACGCCACGCTGCCTGAGGTGAAGGCCGTCAACTCCCAGGCGCCCACGCTGGCGCCGGAGGCCCTCGGCCGCATGCAGATCGCCATCCAGCGCTATCGCGCCATCGAGGCGGCGGGCGGCTGGCCGTACATCCAGCCCACATCCCGCAGAGCGCTGCGCATTGGCGCGCGGGACAAGCTGGTGCCGACGCTGCGCGAACGTCTCTCCGCATCAGGCGACCTGCGCCAGCTTGGCGGCCGCTCGAACGTTTACGATTCCTATGTCCAGGCTGCGGTGAAGCGCTTCCAGCTTCGGCACGGGCTCAAAGCCCACGGCATCTTGGACCAGCCGACCATCAACGCGCTGAATATCCCCGTCAGCGTTCGGTTGCGGCAGCTTGAGACCAACCTCGGCCGCATTTCCGAAAAAGCGTCGGAGATTTCCGACCGCTACGTTCTGGTGAACATCCCCGCGGCAGAGATTGAAGCGGTGGAGAGCGGGCGTGTTCGGTCGCGTCACACTGCGGTGGTGGGCAAGGTGGATCGGCCAAGCCCCATTCTCACCTCGCAGATCCACGAGTTGAACTTCAACCCGTACTGGACCGTCCCCGTCTCCATCATCCGGCGCGATCTCATCCCGAAGATGCAGAAGGATCCGTCCTACCTCGCCGACAACAAGATCAAGATCTATCGCTGGGGCGA
>JBCDFB010000064.1:0-10580 GCA_039178655.1 Pseudomonadota bacterium
CGCGAAGACACAGCGGACGCGGCCCAGAACTTCCTCGACGAAAGCGATGCGTTTTACGCAAGCCACGTGCACAACCCGCTCTTCCATCAAGGAAGTTCTGGGCCGCGTCCGCTGTGTCTTCGCGCGTACCTTCCACTTTGTGGATGGTGGCACCGTGGGCCGCAATCTGCCGCAGTTTCCCATCGGACGTGGAGGCCGGGACGAAGACATCACACGCCATCCGCAGCCGCGCGGCATAGGCGGCGACCGACGTTGCCGCGTTCCCGGACGAGTCCACCGCAACGCGCGTGACGCCCCATGCAGCAGCCTGAGCCATCATGACTGCCGCCCCGCGGTCCTTGAACGAGAGCGTCGGCATCGCGAAGTCGGTTTTGAACGATAGGTTCGGCTCGGCCGCCGCGACGATTGCAGTTGCCCCCTCACCAAGCGTGGTGCGCCGCCACGTGGCATCGTCAACATCGATGTTGAGCGATGCACGATATCGCCACAGGCTGAATTCGCTTGCGATAATGGTATCGCGCAGGAACGGCATCGGCGCGAGCTGCAAGGGCATGGACCCTTGTGCGCGCCATACCGATGGTGTGGCCGCAACCGCCGTCCCAATGTTTGGGTCAAAGTACTTCACACGCGTGGCGTCAGCCGTGGCTTTGGGTGTTATCCAACGCGCCCCATCTGAAGCGGCGGCATCACGTCCGGCGGGATTGGGCTTGTGTAGGGCGTTGCTGCGGTTCGGCGGTGGAGATCAGCTTTTGCCGCGTCGATCAGCGAAGGGTCTGTGAGCGCCTCAACCGCAGTTGCGGCCATCACCTTGGCCGCTTGCACCATGGCCTTCTTCGCGTGCGGCGACTTTCCTTGCGCCGTCAGCTGCCATGAGTGGCCGGGCGTCCCGAGCGCCATCGTCGCCGTGTGGGCCTGAACGGTCGGTACGACCCAGGAAACATCACCAACGTCGGTAGAACCCAGAAGCTCGACGCCCTGCGCATCAAGGGGGACAATATCTTCATGAAGTGGCTCGTCGTCCCGCGGGGGGATGCCGAACTTCATGTAGGCAGAGGCAACATCGTCGGGCCCCAGAGTTGCCTGGATTGCTTTTGCGAATGCCCGATCTTCATCGTCGTAGGGAGCAGGGCCAAGCCTTTCGAGCTGGCGTTGCATGGCTTCTTCAAGGGGTCTGTTGCCCACAAGATCGGAGAACGAGGACAACAGTTTCCACTCCATCCGGGTTTGCGTCATGAGCGCTGCACCCTCGGCAATTTTCTTCACCCACTCCACAAGCGCAAGCATCGGCTCACGGGTCTCGCCACGGACGGCATAGCGCACTTTTGCACGCGCTTGCACGACGTTGGGTGCAATCCCGCCAGTATCCAAAATGGCGCCGTGAATGCGCGAGCCTGGCGGCATGTGCTCGCGCATGTACTGAACGCCGACGTTGGTGAGTTCCAACGCATCAAGAGCACTGCGGCCGAGGTGGGGGGCGCCGGACGCATGGCTCGAGCGGCCGTGGAACGTGAAGTCAATCCGCGTGTTGGCGAGCGCCCGCGCCCGCGCCACTTCATTTACCCCGGACGGGTGCCAGGTGATGGCAATATCCACGTCGTCGAATGCGCCGGCGCGCACCATAAACGCCTTCGCAGCACCCCCTTCCTCGGCGGGGCAGCCGTAGTATCGCACACGACCCTTCAGCCCGTTGGCGGCAAGGTGATCCTTCACGGCGGTGGCAGCAAGGAGCGCGCCGGCACCCAGCAGATTGTGCCCGCAACCGTGCCCGTTGCCGCCTTCCCGGATGGGCTTGTGTTCGGCAACACCCGGCTCTTGGCTCAGGCCCGGCAACGCGTCGTATTCGCCCAAGATCGCAATCACGGGCCCGCCGTCGCCCGCTTCACCGACCATGGCGGTGGGGATGTCCGCAATTCCTGTGGTGACCGCAAACCCATGTTCGCGCAGGGCATCCTCGTGAGCCTTCGCCGATTGGAATTCGTTATAGAGGAGCTCCGGCGTGTCAAAGACCTGGTCACTCAGTGCTTCGAACCGCGCCTTGCGCTCATCGACGTGATGCCAGACTTCTTCGCAATTGCGCATTGGTTATCCTCGATGAGTGGCCTTTAACCGCGCGCACACTAGCAAACCTTGCACCAGAAGTGCGATCGCAGACGCAAGTTTTTTGCTAGACACGCAGTCTTAGCATTGGCACACTTTCGATCGACATTGGGCCGTAACTGGCATGAACCTTGCTTATTTGATGGGCTGATCTCGGCCGTCAAACCCACCGAAACGCCCGGAGGACAGCGATGAAACGACCGATGGATCCACGAACGCACCTTGCCCTTGCGGCCGTGGGGTGTCTCGTTTGGGCAGCCCCTTTGCAAGCCCAGACCCCATCTGACACGCTGGTCATCGGTGACGTTCTCGATAACTTCCTGACGTTGGATCCCGCTGAGATCGGCGAAGTCAATCCAGATATCGTCATGAACAATGTCTGCGATCCCATGTTCTTTATGGGTTATGATGACCCCTCTGATCTTCAGCCCGGCCTCGCGGAAAGCTACACCGTTTCCGAAGACGGAAAGACATACACATTTAAGATCCGCGAAGGTCTGACCTTCCCATCCGGCAACCCCGTGACCGCGGAGGATCTGGAATGGTCGATGGAGCGCAAAGTAAAGCTCGGCCGCGGTGATGCGATCCAGTGGACTGAATGGGGCTTTACTGCAGAGGGTGCGGATGCTGCCTTCGAAGCGCCGAGCCCTTACGAACTCGTGGTGACGACACCCGAGGCGTTTTCGCCGGAACTCTTCTTGATCTCCAACTTTACCGGGCGTGACTCGTTTGCGCTCGATAAGGCCTACCTTGAAGACAAGGCGGTCGATGGGGATTTTGCTAATAACTACTTGAAGACGAACTCCGCGTGCTACGGCCCGTTCACGATGTCCATCTACCGTCCCGGCGAGATCATCGTACTGGATGCGCGGGACGACTATTGGCGTGGGGACATTGAGATCAACCGCGTCGTCCTCCAACACATCCCTGAGGCGACGGCGCAGCGGCTCGCGCTCGAGCGCAATGATATTGATGTCGCCACCCGCGTCAGCCCGTCCGACCTCGACGCCATCGAGGAAAATCCCGACCTTCGACTCGTAAATCTCTTGCGCCACCGGCTGCAATACATTTCTCTGAACCAGAAGCGAGACATCCTCAATAACCCGAAGGTGGTCGAAGCATTTAAATACCTTATCGACTACCAGGGCATGGAAGATACGGTGATGCGGAACCTTGCGCGTTCCCGCCAGAGCTTTGTGCCCATCGGCGCCTTCGGCGCGATGGAAGAAGACAGCGAGCCCTACAGCCTGGATGTTGAGAAGGCTAAAGCGCTGCTTGCGGAGGCCGGCCACCCCGACGGCTTCGAGGTCACCATGCAGGTGCCAACGCGCTTCCCCTACCCCGATATCGCGCAGCACATCCAGGCAAACGCCGCCGACGCTGGCATCACCATCAATCTTGAGCCCCTGGAGTATTCAGTCGTCACCCAACGTGAGCGGGGACGTGACCACGATATTGCGCTGAAGGGTTGGGGTGCTGACTATCCGGACGCCAACGCGATGGCCACACGCCATGCTTGGAACCCCGACAATCGCGACGAGGCGAACCTCACCATGTCGCCAGCGTGGCGCACAGGCTTCGATACGGGCGCGCTCAGCGATATGGTTCAGGAAGCGCGCGTGGAAGTGGACGCCGACAAGCGCCTCGCCATGTACAGCGAGATGCAGGACGAGGTTCTGCGCACCTCGCCGATCATCTACATGTTCCAGCGCTACACAAACATTGGTGTGCACGATCGCGTTAAGGAAATGGAGGCCAACACCTTCAAGCGTTATTGGGCGACGACGGTGAAGGAATAGACCGTTGAGCGCGCCCGCGAGCCCACTCGCTCCAGAGGACGACGCGGGCGCTCTGGAGGCGGAGCACAGCTTCGCCTCTGATCGATGGCAGCGGGCCGGCGCCCTCTGCCTTTCGATTGCCAAGACGCTAGGGTCTGTCGCGGTCACGCTCTTCGGCCTCTTCGTGCTCACGTTCGTGCTGGGCCGCATGCTGCCGACCGATCCGGTCATCGCCATCATCGGCGACAATGCAGGCCCCGAGGCCTACGACATCGTCCGGGCCGAACTTGGCCTCGACAAACCTCTCTACACACAATTCTTCATCTACGTGACCGACATGGTGCAGTTCGATTTCGGACGCGCCATCGAAACCGGCAACCTCGTCACTGACGATCTGGCCCGGGTGTTCCCGGCAACGATCGAGCTGGCAACGTTCGCGCTCATCATCGGCACCGGCCTTGGAATTCCGCTAGGGGTTTGGGCTGCCGTCCACCGCGACACGTTCATCGACCAGTTCGTCCGCGTCATCAGCCTCATCGGATACTCCGCCCCGAATTTCTGGCTCGGACTGATGGGGCTTGTGGTCTTTTACGCATGGCTTGGCTGGGTCGGGGGGCCAGGACGGCTCGATGTCATGGCAACGATTATGCACGAGGGTGCACCACGCCCCACCGGCCTGGTGCTTGTGGACAGTGCCCTTGCGGGCCAATGGGACGTCTTCCAAAGCGCATTCAGCCGCATCGTGCTCCCGGCCAGCATCCTGGGCTACGCCTCATGCGCGTACATCGCCCGCATGACGCGCTCCTTCATGATCGAGCAGCTTGGCCAAGAGTACATCACTGCCGCCCGGGTAAAGGGTGTGCCGGAGCGGCAGATTGTGTGGCGGCACGCATTTCGAAACATACGCGTTCAACTGATCACCGTCGTGGTCCTGTCCTACGCGTTTTTGCTTGAAGGCGCCGTGCTGACTGAGATTGTTTTCGCGTGGCCGGGGTTCGGCTCTTACCTCACCAAGGGGCTGCTCAAAGCTGACATGAACGTCGTCTTGGCTTGCGTCTTCATCGTCGGGCTCATCTTCATCGTCCTGAACCTTATCGCGGACCTTTGCTACCGCATCTTCGACCCGCGCACCCGATGAGCGAGCAGGTCAGCCCCGCTCCGACGGACGGGCAGCCTACCGGCCTTCGCGACTGGCTCACCGCTCCAACGGCCACCTCTTTGGGGCAGGCAAGGGCGCAGCAGGCGTACCTCGCCCTACGCCGCTTCGTTGTGAACCCCACCGCCCTTGCAGGTGCCGTTTGCATCATCTTTCTCATGATTGTCGCCGCGCTCGCGCCCTTGCTCGCAACCCACGACCCCCTGGCGCAGGACATTCAAGACCGGCTCCAGCCCATGTCCGCCGACCACTGGTTCGGCACCGACGAGCTTGGCCGCGACATCTATAGTCGCGTCATCTACGGCTCTCGCACCACACTCTTGATCGTCGCGCTGGTGGCTGCCATTGCAGCGCCCCTGGGGCTCATACTGGGTACGGTGTCCGGCTATCTCGGCGGCATCGTCGACCTGGTGCTCATGCGCGTCACAGATCTCTTCCTCGCATTTCCAAGCCTCATTCTCGCGCTTGCCTTCGTCGCCGCGCTGGGGCCGGGACTGGAAAACGCCATCATCGCCATCGCACTCACCGCATGGCCGCCCATTGCACGCCTTGCCCGCGCCGAAACGCTGATCGTGCGAAAGGCTGACTATGTGTCGGCCGCGCGCATGCAGGGCGCGTCGTGGCCGCGCATCGTTCTGACCAACATCATGCCCATGTGCATCCCCTCCGTTGTGGTGCGCATCACGCTGAACATGGCGGGGATCATCCTCGCAGCGGCCGGTCTGGGCTTCCTGGGCCTTGGTGCACAACCCCCAATTCCCGAGTGGGGCGCCATGCTCTCCGGCGGCCGACAGTACATCCTGGAGCATTGGTGGCTGTGTATCTTCCCTGGTCTTGCCATCGTGATCGTCAGCCTTGCCTTCAACCTCTTCGGCGATGGACTGCGCGACGTCCTCGACCCGCGCAGCGAGTGAACAGATGACAGCGGTGGCCGACAAACCCATCCGCATCGCCGTTCTCGGCTTCATGCTGGAGAGCAATCGCTGGGCCCCCACCGCCACCGCCGAAGAATTCGAAGAACATCTTTCCATTGCAGGCGAGGCGATTACAGAAGAGCTCAGTCAACAGCATTCCAAGCTTCCGGCTGAGTGGTCAGGCTTTAAGGCTGAGATGGACCGGCTGAGGGCGTGGGAGTTCATCCCCATCCGCCTTGCGTATGGCGGCGCGTCGGGGCTTTGCGCACAGTCCTACATCGACGCATTTTGCGCCGACGTTTCGGATAGGCTCGATGCGGCGCTGCCCCTCGATGGCGTTTACATCGCCGAACACGGCGCCGGCGTTGCCACCGACGACGATGACCTTGACGGAACGGTGTTCCGCACAGTGCGCAAAGCGGTCGGCCCAAACGTTCCGGTGGTAGCCAGTCTCGACCTACACGCCCTTGTCGGTGTTGAGATGGTCCGTCAGACGGATGCGCTCTGTGCCTACCTCACCAACCCGCATGTGGACCAGGCGGAGCGCGGCGCGGAAGCGGCACGCATCCTGTCGGAATTGATCGACGGCGCGGTCACGGCAAAAGCCTTTGTGCGTGTTCCGATCCTGCCGCCGCAGGTGCGACTGCTGACCGCCCATGGACCATACGCCGATGCCGTGGCGCTCGGTCAGGAACTATGTGCCGACGATCCTGCCCTCCTCAACGTCTCCGTCTGCGGCAACTTCTCATTCGCTGACGTTGCCAAGAATGGAATCACCGTGACGGTGACGAGCCGCGGCAACCAGGAGGCGGCAGACGGCGCGGCCCGCAAAATCGCCGAGCAACTATGGCACGACCGCACCCGCTTTGATCCTGAACTCACAAGCCTCGACGAAGCGGTGGCGAGAATGAAGGCGGTCCATGCCGATCCGTCGCTGCCTTCTGTGTTGTTTGCAGATGTCGCAGACAACCCAGGCGGCGGTGGACGCGGGAACACGACGTACATGCTCAAGGCTTTCCTGGAGGCCGGTGTAGCCGGCGTTGCCCTCGCCCCGTTCTACGATGCAGCGCTTGCCAAAGAGGCTCACCGCCTTGGCGTTGGCGCAACGTTCGAGGCGACGCTCAACGCCGAGGAGCCCGACCCGCTCTCCCATCCGATCACGGTCCCTGTGCGCGTTGTGGCACTGTCAGACGGGCAAGTCGTGGGTCGGCTGGGGAGCATGGCCGGCCGGACCGTCGCCCATGGACCGACAGCTTGGCTGAAACTCGACGAGCGGATCGACCTTGTGGTCATCTCGATCCGCCATCAGGCGCTCGACCCGGCTCAGCTTGAGCACCTGGGCATCGACCTCACAGCCCTGCGCGGTCTGATCGTGAAATCGCGCGGGCATTTTCGCGCCGGGTTTGACTGGCTCTTTCCCGATGAGCGCATTCTGGAAGTGGATGTTCCGGGCCTCATCACACCCGTCCTCACCCGTGTTGAGTTTCGCCGGGTGGAGCGCCCGATCTATCCCCTCGACCGCGAGTTCGATTGGTCGCCGCCGCAGACCGTGAGCGTCACATGACCGTCCCTGCGCCGGTGTTGCGCGTCAAGGATCTATCAGTCCGCTTTCGCACGGCGCGCGGCGTCTTTGAGGCCGTCCGCAGCGTCTCGTTTGATCTTGGCCGGGAACGGGTCGGAGTGGTCGGCGAATCCGGTTCCGGCAAAACCATGATGGGGCGCGCCATTATGGGGATCGCGCCGAAGACAGCGCGGGTCGAGGCTGAGCACCTTGAATTCATGGGGCAGGATCTCAAAAGCCTCTCAGCCAAGCAGATGCGTGCCCTGCGCGGCCGGCGCATTTCCATGATCCTTCAGGATCCAAAATATTCACTCAATCCGCTGATGACCATCGGCGAACAGGTGGCCGAAGCTTACCGGCTCCACGGCTCACACAGTCGTCATGAAGCGCGCGAGCGGGCTCTTGAGATGCTGGAGGCAGTACAAATCCGAGATCCAAAGCGGGTCTATCGCCTCTTCCCGCACGAGGTGTCGGGCGGGATGGGGCAGCGCGTCATGATTTCCATGATGCTCGCCGGCGAGCCGGACCTTGTCATTGCCGATGAGCCCACCTCGGCGCTCGACGTCTCGGTCCAGAAAGACGTCCTTCGCATTCTAGACCGTCTGGTGGACGAGCGCGGCCATGCGTTGCTCTTCATCAGCCATGATCTCAACCTCGTATCGCGCTTTTGCGATCGCGTCCTCATTATGTATGCCGGCCGCGTGGTGGAGGAGCTCTCTGCACAAAACCTCCATCATGCAAGGCACGCCTACACGCAGGGGCTTCTTGCATCACTGCCGAAGCTCGGCGCTAAGCGGGACGTTCTTCCTGTTCTCAACCGTGATCCACGCTGGCGCGACGCCCCGGCCGTTCAATGATCAGCGCAGAAAGTCTTGACGTGGTTTATGGGACCGGCCGTTCCCGGTTCCGCGCGCTCAAGGATGTGTCATTCCACGTGGCGGAGGGGGAAACCTTCGGTCTCGTTGGAGAATCGGGCTGCGGGAAGTCCACGGTCCTTCGCGTTCTGGCAGGTCTTGAAGAGACGTGGAACGGCCGCCTCCTCATCGATGGGACAGAGGTCAGCAAAAGGCGCCCCAAGGAGTTTCACCGCCGCGTCCAGATGGTCTTCCAGGATCCTTACGGCTCGCTGCACCCAAAGAAGACCGTTCATGCGACTTTGATGCAGCCCATCGCCGTCCACAGGCTCGACGATAGCCTCGCCCGGATTGATCGGGTGCTGAGCGATGTGGGCCTCGGGAGCGGGTTCCGCTTCCGCTACCCGCACCAGCTTTCCGGCGGGCAACGCCAGCGTGTCGCGATCGCAAGAGCCCTTATCGTGGAGCCGAGGATCCTTCTTCTGGACGAACCAACGTCCGCGCTCGATGTGTCGGTCCAGGCGGAAATCCTGAACCTCTTGAGCGACATCAGGGCGAAGCGGAGCCTCACCTGCGTCTTCGTCAGCCACGATCCGGCAGTGATCGAGCATATGTGCGATCGGCTTTCGGTGATGCAGTCCGGCCAGATTGTCGAGACAATGTCGGTGGACGCGCTGAGCGATGGCCGATTTGAGGCGGACTATACCGAAGCGCTCCTCGGTGCCTCCCACGGGTATCAGCGCGCTGCACCCTGATAGCGCGCCGTGCGTCTTCGGATCAGCTCCAGCGTTCCCATGAGCAGGATGGAAACGGCGATCAACATGGTCGCCACAGCCGTCACCGCAGGCGAGATACTTTGCCGAATACCTGAAAATATCTCGCGGGGCAGCGTTGTCTGCTGCGGCGCGGCGAGGAACAACGTGACGACAATCTCATCGAAGGACGTGGCAAACGCGAGCAGCGCTCCCGACACGACACCCGGCAAGATCACCGGGAGCGTCACCGTGAAGAACGCGACGATCGGCGGTGCGCCAAGGCTTGCGGCAGCGCGCGGAAGGTTCGGGTTTCGCCCCTGGAGCGCGGCAAGCACGGTGATGACCACGAACGGGAGCGCCAACGCCGTGTGCGCCATGATGAGCCCCACGAAGGTGCCCACGAGGTTGAACCGCGCATAGAAGAAGAACACCGCCACCGCCACGATGACCAGCGGAACCACCATCGGTGAAATCAGGATAAAGACGATGATTGCGCGCAGCCGGCTCTGGAGTCTGTCGATCCCAAGCGCCGCCATGGTGCCCAGCGCCGTCGCGAAAAGGGTGGTGGACACGCCGACGATTAGCGAGTTGCGGGCAGCAAACCCCCATCGCTCGTTTGATAAGACCTCTCCATACCAGCGCAAGGACACCGCTTCGAGCGGGAAGGAAAAGAATTCCCCGGCGTTGAACGATAACGGGACAATGATCGCGATGGGCAGGATCAAAAACGCAAAGATCATCGCGCACAACGCAAACAACCCGACGCGGTAGGGGCTCCGCGGGCCCATCAGCGAGCACCCGACCGGTCGATGCCAACAAATGTGTTGAGCGCGGCGAAGAGGGCTGCGGTGAAGATGAGGAGCCAAACGCCAAGCGCCGACGCCATCCCCCAGTTGATGGACTGGTTGGTGTAAAAGGCGATGAAGTAGGAGACGAGCTGATCCGTCGGTCCGCCAAGCAACGACGGTGTGATGTAAAACCCGAGTGTCAGTACCGATACCAAAAGCGCACCCGCCCCGATCCCCGGCAAAGTAAGCGGCAAATAAACAGTGAAGAAGGCAAAGACCGGCCGCGCGCCAAGGCCGGAGGCAGCGCGCATATAGGATTTCGGGATCCGCATCATCACGCTGTAGAGCGGCAAGATGAGGAACGGCAGCAGGATGTGGACCATTGCCACGTAGACTGCAAAGCGCGTGTTGAGGAGCTGGATCGGCTCGCCGATCAGGCCGACTGTCGTCAGCGCATCGTTTGCAACCCCCTGGCGCTGCAGGACCACAAGCCAAGCGAGCGTGCGCACCAAAAGCGATGTCCAAAATGGCAGGAGCACAAGCAAAAGAAGCCAGTTTGAGAGTTTCGACGACACGTTCGCGAGAAGATAGGCGATGGGGAAGCCAAGGATGATGCAGGTGACGGTCATCACCGCGCTCATCCAAAAAGTGCGGGCGAAGATGGTCTGATAAATCGC
>JBCDFB010000065.1:0-10426 GCA_039178655.1 Pseudomonadota bacterium
CGCTTGCAGGCACCGCCGCCGCCCAAGCTCTCATTGAAGCGGAGCATGTGAGCGCAGAGTTCGTGGTTCAGAACCGGGTGACAGCGCCCGGCGAGACAACCGGCGTGGCCATCGTCAATTCGTTGGCTGAGGGGTGGCACACCTACTGGATCAATCCGGGCGATTCGGGCGAACCACCGATCATCGACTTGGAGCTTGCCGGCGGCGGAACCCAAGGCGAGACGCGTTTTCCGGCGCCGGAGCGGCTGCCTTATCCGCCGCTCATGAATTTTGGCTATAAGGACACCTTCACTCTTCTCACCGATGTGACCGTGCCGGCCGATTGGCCCGCAGGAACCCCCTACCGCGTCCCGGTGCGGATGGACTGGCTGGTGTGCGAGGCGATCTGCATCCCCGAAGGCGGCTCGGGCGAGATCGTCATTGATACCGCGGCGGTGAGCGCGCCTGACTCGGCAGTCGCCTTCACCTTCGTGCGTGCCGGGCTGTCCATGCCGAAAGCGGCGCCTGGCGAGGCTGTTTACCGCCGCGAGGGTGACCGGCTGGTCCTCGACGTTTCGTTCGGGACGCCGGAAGGGGCAGCGTTCTTTCCCCTTGAGCGCGGGCTGATCGACAACGCTGCCGCGCAGTTCGGAGCCGCTGCCGGCGATGGCTTTTCCCTGTCGCTGGCAAGCGGCAAGGGCCGTATTGAAGGCGCCATGAAAGGGGTGCTGCGGACCGACGACGGCGCCTGGTGGCTGACGGCGACCGGTCCGGCCGACCCCCCGGCTGCTGCCTCTGCGGAACCCGCCGTCAGAGATGGTACCGCGGCGCAAGCCGCTGGCCCGGCCGTCATCGTCGGCGCGGCGCAGGCGCCCCAAGTGGGGCTCCTCCAGGCGCTGCTCTTTGCGTTTGTGGGTGGGCTGATCCTTAACCTCATGCCCTGTGTCTTCCCGGTCCTGGCGCTCAAGGTGTTTGGGCTGATCGCCCATGCTGACGCGCCGTTTGCCAAGCGCGCGGTCATCGGCGGCGCCTACGCAAGCGGGGTGCTGACAGCCTTCGCGGTGCTTGCCGCGGCACTTTTGACGCTGAAGTCCGCCGGCGTTGCGGTGGGGTGGGGTTTTCAGCTCCAAACCCCCGCGGTGGTTGCGGCAATGGCCGCTGTGGTGCTCTTGGTGGGGCTCAACCTTGCCGGCGTTTTTGAGGTGGGGACGTCGCTCACCAGGGTCGGTGGCACGGGGGGTGACGGGACGGCGGGCGCGTTCGGCACCGGGGTTCTGGCCACCATTGTTGCGACACCCTGCACAGCACCGTTCATGGCCGTTGCCATCGGGGCTGCGCTTGCCGCCTCGCCGCAGATGGCGCTCGGCGTTTTCTTTGCACTCGGTGCAGGGCTCGCCACGCCGTTCGTGGTGCTCACCTTGTTGCCCGGTCTTGCCAAGGTTTTGCCCAAACCCGGCGCCTGGATGGTCCGGCTGAAACAGTTTCTCGCTTTCCCGATGTTTGCCACGCTCGCCTGGCTGGTGTTCGTCCTTGCCCAGCTTGTGGGGCCCGATGTGCTTCTTGGCGCGCTTCTGGGTCTTGTGATGATTGCGCTCGCGGCCTGGTTCTTCGGCCTTGCGCAGATGGGCAGCACCCGGACGCGCCGGCTGACGGCTTCCCTCGCGGGAGGGAGCCTCGCCATTGCCCTCATTGCCGCGTGGCCCGCCATATCGGGCAGCGCGCCAACGCCGGTCCAGCCCGCATACGCCGCAGGCGCGGGCGAGCCTTTTTCCCTATCGCGCGTTGCCGAATTGGAGGCTGACGGGACGCCCGCATTCGTCAACGTGACGGCCGCCTGGTGCATCACGTGTAAGGTCAACGAGCGCGTGGTGTTCGGCGGCGACAGTTTCGCCGATGTGCTGAGCCGGACCGGCACCCGTTACCTGGTCGCCGACTGGACGCGGCGGGATCCTGACGTGAGCGCGTTTCTGGAGCGGTTTGGCCGCGCCGGTGTGCCGCTTTATGTGCATTTCAAAGGGAATGGCGAGGCGGAAGTCTTGCCCCAAGTTCTTACCCTGTCGATGCTTGAACAGGCTTTTCAGGAGCGCTGACACCATGGGCGTTGCCCGTAAGATTCTGGTCGCGGCCGCATTTGCCGCGCTCATGCAACCAGCGTTTGCCGATCCGGACCCGCAAGCCTGGGACGCTGTCGTCGCCGACGCGCGCGGGCAGACAGTCGATTGGTATGCCTGGGGCGGGGAGAGCCGCATCAACGATTACATCAGTTGGGTGGGAGAGGAATTGAGCGCGCGCTACGGCGTGTCGGTGCGCCAGGTGAAGCTCACAGACACTGCCGAAGCGGTCGCCCGCGTCCTTGCCGAAACTGTGGCCGGCCGCACCGAAGGCGGCGCCGTGGACCTTATCTGGATCAATGGGGAAAACTTCGTCTCCATGAAGATGCAGGGGCTGCTCCACGGGGAGACTTGGGCGGAAAAGCTGCCGAATTGGGGTTTGGTGGACCTTCGCCGCTTTGCATCGGCGATCCAGATCGATTTTGGCGTTGCGGTGGAAGGCCAGCAATCCCCTTGGGGCCGCGCCCAACTGGTCATGCTTCACGATGGCGCGCGCACAGATCCGCCGGCGTCGCTGGAAGAGCTCATCGCATTCGCGGCGGCCAACCCTGGCAGGTTCACCTACCCGCAGCCGCCAAACTTTGTGGGCACGTCCTTTCTCAAGCAGGTGCTCCTCGACACTGTGCCCGACCGGGCCGTGCTGATGGAGCCTGCGGGGGAGAATGGCGAGGAGGTTGTGCGGGCGCACATGTTGCCTGCGCTTGAAGCGCTCCACCCCCATTTGTGGCGCGGCGGTGCGGCCTTCCCCCAAAACGTCGCGGATCTGAGGCGCCTTTTCGCTGACGGAGAACTTGCCATCGCGCTCACCCACAACCCGAGCGATGCGCTGGCGGGCGTGCGCGACGGGCTGCTGCCGCCCACCGCGACGGTCGCCGCCTTCGACGCAGGCACACTCGGGAACGTCCATTTCGTTGCGATCCCCCACAACGCGAACGATAAGGCGGGGGCGATGGTGGTTGCCAACTTCCTGCTGTCGCCGGAGGCGCAGGCCCGTAAAGCCGATCCGGACGTTTGGGGCGACCCGACGGTGCTGGCAGTGGAGCGGCTGCCGGAAGATGCGCGCGGGTCCTTCCCCCAAAGCGTGAGTGTTGATGCCCCCACGTTGGCTGAACCCCACGCATCCTGGACGCCCATCATCGAGAGGGTGTGGGACGAGGCGTTTTTGCGCTGATGGCCGATGTGCGTGCCGTAGCCCGGGAAAGAGCGAAGGCGAAGGCGGCGCCCAGCCCGACGCGGAAAGCTGCACCGGGCAAGGGCGCGCCCACGTCCGCCCGGGCTGCCGCTAAGCCGGTGGCGAGGGTGGCTGCGGAGGGAAAGGCGCGCACGCTGAAGCGGCCGCGCTACACGCGGGCGGAGACGGAGGCGATCTTCGCCCGCCTGGCCGAGGCGCTGCCGGAGCCTAAGACCGAGCTTGAATATCTGAACCCCTACACGCTGCTGGTTGCCGTGGTGCTCAGCGCGCAGGCGACGGACGTGGGGGTCAACAAGGCGACCGGGCCGCTGTTTGCCATCGCCGACACGCCGCAAAAGATGCTCGCCCTCGGCGAGGCGCGGGTGCGGGACTTCATCAAGACCATCGGCCTCTTCAACAACAAGGCCAAGAACGTCATCCTGTTGTCGCAGATCCTGGTGGATCAGTACGGCGGAGAGGTTCCCGCCGATCGCGATGCGTTGCAGGCCCTTCCCGGTGTGGGGCGCAAGACAGCGAGCGTGGTGCTGAACGAAGCCTTCGGACAGCCCACCATTGCGGTGGACACCCACATTTTCCGCGTGTCGAACCGGCTGGGCCTGGCGCCCGGCAAAACGCCCGACGATGTGGAGTTCATGCTGGAGAAGGTGACGCCGGAACGCTTTAGGATGGGGGCGCACCACTGGCTAATCCTGCATGGACGCCACGTGTGCAAGGCGCGCCGGCCCCTATGCGATGCATGCGTGATCCACGACCTGTGCAAATCGCCTGAGCGGCGGGACGGGCCGGCCGCCGGCGCGGATGTGCTCGCGGTCGGGGTGGGCTGACCCGCCTTGTAAGCGCTCCGATGACGTTGCATGGTCTCGCCATCGCGACGCCATCTTCCCGCACCCTCGACCGTTGGATGAGCCTATGACGCCACCTGTCCCCGACCGGCCGGCAGTGTTCCTGGACTTTGACGGAACGCTGGTGGACATCGTCGCCCGGCCGGAAGATGTGGCCGTTGCGCCCGATCTCCTGCCCGTCATCGACAAGCTGGTGGCGCGGGTTGATGGGGCCGTGGCGGTGGTGACCGGACGCAAGGTGTCCGATGTGGATCACTTCCTCGCCATGCCCATTGCCGCCGCCGGCATGCACGGGCTTGAGCGGCGCTCAACCCCCGGCGGTGAGGTGGTTGAAGCTGAGCCGCCGCCCGAGATTGCCATTTTGCGCCAGCGCATTCTGGCCTGGCCCGCGCTGCAGGAAGGGGTGCGGATGGAGGACAAGGGCGCGGGCCTTGCCGTCCACTACCGAGCCGTCCCCGACCGGGCGCAGGATGTCAAGACCAAGATGGCCGAAATGACCGCCGACCTTGATACCCTCGGCCTCATCGACGGCAAGATGGTCGTGGAAGCCAAGGGCAAGGGGCACGACAAGGGGGAGGCGGTCGACGTTTTCATGGCGTCGGCGCCCTTTGCAGGCCGCACCCCGATTTTCATCGGCGATGACACCACGGACGAGGACGGCATGCGCGCCGCGCAGGCCCTCGGCGGGTTTGGCATCAAAGTGGGTGAAGGCCCCACTGAGGCGCAATATCGCGTGGCGGATGTGGCGGCGGTGCACGAATACTTGAAATCACTGGCAAACGGCGGCTAGGGCTCGGCGGCCCCTCGGCCCACCATTTCGTCACCATCATTTTCCTCGTGCACGATCGGCCCCGCATATGAACCCCATCAAACAAACTGCACCGGGCACCGGCGCGTTGAACCTTGGCATTATCGGCAACTGCTCGGTCTCCGCGCTCATCGACGACAAGGCCCGCATTGTTTGGTGGTGCTTGCCGCGCCCTGATGGTGACCCTGTTTTCCACGCCCTCCTGGGCAGCCGGGGCGCGCCGGACGATGGCGCCTTTGCCATTGAGATCGAGGACTACTCACACACCGAACAGGCCTACGTGGAAAACACCGCCATCCTGCGCACCAAGCTTGTGTCAGGGGATGGATCGGCGGTGGAGATCGACGACTTCTCGCCCCGTTTTCTGTCCCGGGGGCGCGTGTTCCGCCCCGCACAACTTGTCAGGCGCATCAGGCCAGCAGGCGGGCGGCCGCGCATCAGCATTAAACTGCGCCCGCGCTTTAACTGGGGCGAGACGAAGCCCCAGATCACGTCCGGCTCCAACCATGTGCGCTTTGTGAGTGACGACACGGCGCTGCGGCTCACCACCGATGCGCCGGTCACGTATATTCGCGACGAGACGTTTTTTGTGCTGGAGCGGGAGTACAACCTGTTCCTGGGGCCGGACGAGAGCTTGTCGGACCGGCCCGGCACCATCGGCAGGCAGTTCCAGGAAGAGACGGAGTATTATTGGAAGCGCTGGTCGCTCCGCCTGGCGCTGCCGCTTGAGTGGCAGGAAGCGGTGATCCGCGCCGCCATCACGCTCAAGCTGTGCACCTTTGAAGAGACCGGCGCCATCGTGGCCGCCGTCACCACCTCCATTCCCGAAGCGCCGTTCTCCCAGCGGAACTGGGACTACAGGTTTTGCTGGCTGCGCGATGCATTCTTCGTGGTGCGGGCGCTGAACGCGCTTTCTGACCTGGAGACAATGGAAAACTACCTCACGTACATTCGCGACATTATCGCGATGACGCGGGGCGATCATATCCAGCCGGTGTTCGGCATCGGCCTTGAAGCAAATCTCGTGGAGACCCAGGCGGACCTTCCAGGCTACCTCGGCATGGGGCCGGTGCGGGTGGGCAACCAAGCGCACGAGCACCGCCAGCACGACGTTTACGGCAACATCGTCCTCGCCGCCGCGCAAGCCTACTTCGACAAGCGCCTTTTGCGGCAGGGCTCCATGGAGGACTTTCGCCATCTTGAGGTGATTGGCGACCGTGCGTTCATGCTGCACGACCAGCCGGATGCGGGGATTTGGGAACTGCGCACCCGTGCGCGCACCCACACATCATCCTCTCTCATGTGCTGGGCAGCGCTCGATCGGCTCGCCAAGATTGCCCATCGCCTTGGCGTCTCACCCAAGCATTGGCGCGCCCGCGCCAACGAGGTTCACGCCCGCATTTGCAAAGAAGCCTGGAACGAAGACGTGGGTGCTTTTGTTGAAAGCTTCGGGGGGGAGGACCTTGATGCCTCCTTGCTCCTGATGGCGGAGGTGGGCTTCATCGATGTGATGGATCCGCGGTTCGTGGCAACGGTTGACCGGATCGGTGAAAAGTTGCGGCGCGGCAATCACCTTTACCGCTACCATGCGGCAGACGATTTCGGCCAACCCGAAGTGGCATTCAATGTGTGCACATTCTGGTACATTGATGCATTGGGTCGGATGGAGAGGCGTGAAGAGGCGCGGGAGATTTACGAAACCATGCTCTCATGCCGAAATCATTTGGGTTTGTTGTCGGAGGACGTTGATCCGCATACCCATCAACTTTGGGGAAACTTCCCGCAGACCTATTCCATGGTGGGCATCATCAACGGTGCTGTACGCTTGTCGCGGCGCTGGGATAAGGTGATCTGAAGGCGCTGCGCCGGAGCGAAAGGCCGCTAATGTCATGAGCCGCATTGTTGTGGTGTCGAACCGTGTCGGACCGTTGACTGACACGGGCCGCGCGGGCGGCTTGGCCGTTGCCCTTGTGGATGTGCTGAAGGACCGCGGTGGGCTGTGGTTCGGCTGGTCGGGCGAGGTGAGCGAGCAGGGCACTTACGGCCCTTTGCGTTTCACAGAAGCAGGCAACGTCTCAACCGCCACCATCGACATGGCGCAGGCTGACTATGACGAGTTTTACGCAGGCTTTGCCAACCGCGCCCTGTGGCCCACGCTCCACTACCGGCTGGACCTGACCGACTTCGACAGGCGGTTCGAAGAAGGCTACCGGCGCGTCAACGAACGCTTCGCCGCGCGGCTCGTCCCGCTGTTGCGGCCCGACGACATCGTCTGGGTGCAGGACTATCACTACTTTCTGATGGGCGACATGCTGCGCGCGGCCGGCGTGACGAACCCCATCGGGTTCTTCTTGCACATTCCCTTCCCCGTGCCTGAGGTGCTGACGGCGCTGCCGAACCACAAGAAGGTGGTCCACGCCATGCTCGCCTACGACCTGGTGGGCTTTCAGACGGAAAACCACCTCTCGGCCTTTGAGCGCTATCTGATGGAAGAGGTGGACGGCGAGCGGCGGGAGGATGGCTCCATCGCGGCCATGGGCCGCTCAGTCCACGCGGCCGCCTTTCCCATCGGCATCGACGCGGGGCAATTCGCCAAGTTCCCCGAGAGCAAGGAGGGTGGCGAGAACCTCGCCCTCATGCGCAGCGAACTGCAAGGGCGTCAGCAGATCATCGGTGTGGACAGGATTGATTATTCCAAGGGCCTGCCTGAGCGCTTCATGGCCTTTGAGCGGCTTTTAGAGCTTTATCCTGAAAACAAAGGCGATGTGTCGCTCCTCCAGATTGCGCCACCGTCGCGCTCGGAAGTGCGGGCCTACTCGCAAATCCAGCGCTTGCTAGAGGGGCTTTCCGGTCGCATCAACGGGCGCTTTTCGGACCTTGACTGGACGCCCATTAACTTCATCACCCGCTCGTTCCCGAGACGATCCCTCGCCGGCATTTATCGCGGGTCCGGCGTGGGCCTGGTCACGCCGCTGCGGGACGGGATGAACCTTGTGGCGAAGGAATACATTGCCGCGCAGGACCCGCGTGATCCGGGCGTTCTGGTGCTGTCGCGCTTTGCAGGGGCGGCGGAAGAGCTGCGCGAGGCGCTGATCGTGAACCCCTACTCCATCGATGAGTTGGCGGAGACGCTACGGGCGGCGATCCAGATGCCGCTGAAAGAGCGCAAACGCCGTTACGAGGTGCTGGCCGATAAGGTGATGCAAAACACCGCCTCCCACTGGGCGCGGACATTCTTGGACAGGATGCTCGCGGTCCGCAGCTTGGAGGGCGTGGTTTAGCGCGTGTTGACGATGCATCACGGCCGCGTGGCCGCGGCAGCATGTCGGTTGCGCTGCCCCGTGCGGCGTCACAGGTAGCGAGGGTGACGAGCGCTTACATCAACGCCATTGCGACCGCGGTGCCGAACCATGAGGTGCACCACCGTTTCGATGCCTTTGCGCGCAGCCAAATCACCGACAAGCGCCGGGCGATCCTCACCCGCATGAGCCAACGGTCGGGCATTGAGCGTCGCTACTCGGTGCTTGCCCCTTCCGCGCGGCCTGACGACCCGCACGCGCTTGATGCCGATGGCTTTTTCAGGCTCGGCGACTTTCCAGATACCGCAGCCCGTATGAAGGTTTACGACCGTGAAGCGGCACCCTTGGCAGCGAAGGCTGCGAGGAAGTTGCCGCCCGACGCACTTGCCTCGGTCACCCATCTTATCGTGACCTCGTGCACGGGTTTCGCTGCGCCAGGCGTGGATGTGCAGCTTCTGGCGGCGCTCGGTCTGCCGCTCACCACGCAGCGCACGATGATCGGCTTTATGGGATGCTACGCGGCCATCAATGCCATGCGGCTCGCCGATGCCATTGTCCGGGCAGACGAGGATGCGGTCGTCCTCATTGTCTCGGTGGAGCTTTGCACGCTCCATCTTCAGGAAACGGACGACCTGGAGGTGGTGCTCTCTTTCATGCTGTTCGGCGACGGGTGTGCTGCAGCCCTTGTGAGCGGACGGGAGGAGGGCTTTCGCCTTACCGGCTTTAAAACCGCGCTGATGCCGGCGGCGGACGACCTCATCACCTGGCATGTGGGCCAGCAGGGGTTTGACATGCGCCTGTCGGGCGAAGTGCCTGGCGCGCTGGCCGCGGCCCTGCCGGACGCAGTGCGAGAGCTTGAGCCGCGGGGACCCGCGGCGGTGGATCTTTGGGCCGTGCATCCGGGCGGGCGGTCCGTGCTTGATGCGGTCGAGCGTTCGCTCGGGCTTTGCGAAACGGTGCTGACGCCCTCGCGAGCGGTGCTGCGGGAGAACGGCAACATGTCGAGCCCCAGCGTCCTCTTCGTGCTGTCTCATATGCTGGACGGGGCACCGGCCGCCGGCGCGCGTGGGCTCGCAATGGCATTTGGCCCAGGGCTGACGGCGGAAGGCATGCGCTTCGAGGCGGCGGGGTGATGGCCGGTCTGCCTTCGCTCCGCCAGCGCGTTGCGCCGCACACGTTGGCTGAGAAGATTGACGGGGCGGTGGAGTACGAGACGTTTGCCGCCTGCTTCGCGAGCCTTGAGAGCGTCAACCGCGCATCCTTCGGTTACTTGCCGACGGTGAAGGCGTGTCTGCGTATGGCCGGCAGTGCCCCCGGAAGGAGACCACTGAGGATCCTCGACGTGGGGTCTGGCGCAGGCGGGACCATGCGCGCCGTGGCGAAGGCGTTCAGGCGCCGCGGCATTTCCGCCGAACTCACCGGGGCGGACCTCAGCCCCCACGCGGCCCGGGCGGCCGGGGAGCTCGATGAAGAAGACACAGGTTCAGTGTCCATCCGCCATGTGACGCGCAACGCGCGGGACTTTGCTGTGAGCGGCGACGCGCCTGACATCATCTTGTGCGCGCTCTTCACCCACCATCTGGAAGACGGGGAAGTGGTCGAGTTCTTGCGCTTTATGGATGGTGCGTCGCGGCTCGGCTGGTTTGTGAACGACCTTTACCGCAGTCGCTTTGCCGCTGTTTCCTTCGGTCTTCTGGCGAAGCTGACGGGGCGGCATCCATTCGTTCAGCACGATGGGCCGGTCTCGTTTGCCCGCAGCTTCAGGCGGGGCGACTGGGAGGCGCTTTTGGCCAGGGCCGGCGTGCCGGGCGCGCGGATCTTCATCGGCGCGCCGTTTCGCATGTGCGTGGAAAAGGTCCATGGCAGAGCCTGACGTTGCTGTCGTTGGGGGCGGCCTTGCTGGGGCCTGCGCCGCGATCCTGCTGGCGCGTGGCGGTGCCCGCGTTGTGCTCATCGAGAAGGAGAGCGGGCCCAAACCAAAGGTCTGCGGCGAGTTCTTGAGCAGCGCAGCCCTTGCCGTGCTGGACCGCCTTGGGGTGGACGCTGTGGCGCTGGGCGCTGTCCCGCTTGATGCCATGAGCTTTAGCGCGAGGGGCGAACCGCGCGGGTTAAAGCTTCCGTTCAAGGCTGCATCGCTGACCCGCGAAGTGCTCGACGAAGCGCTGATGGAGGAGGCGGGCAGGGCGGGTGCTGAC
>JBCDFB010000066.1:0-10407 GCA_039178655.1 Pseudomonadota bacterium
CGGCCGCCACATGGGCGACCTCCGCCTCAATGTGATCCAGTATCCGGCTGCGCAGCGTGATGGGAGACACCGCAAGCCGGTCAAGCTCCGCAGGCTCCGCATAGCCGGTCACAAAATTGAAGACCCGCGCAACGTCCTGCGCAATCGTCGGGTTTGCCGTGAAGAATGAAAGGTCCGTATAAATCTTCGCGGTGATCGGGTGGTAGTTGCCCGTGCCCAAATGCACGTAGCTGACAAGCTTTCCAGCTTCGCGGCGCACCACCATCTGCAACTTTGCGTGGGTTTTCAGCTCCAAGAAGCCGTAGACCACCTGCACGCCTGCCCGCTCCAGATCCCGCGCCCAACGAATGTTGGCCGCCTCGTCGAACCGCGCCTTAATCTCAATCAGCGCGGTGACTGACTTTCCGGCGTCGGCCGCGGCAATCAGAGCCGCCACGATCGGACTGTTGTTGGACGTACGGTAGAGCGTCTGCTTGATGGCAACCACATCAGGGTCCGCTGCCGCCTGCGCCACAAATTGCGCAACCACGTCGAACGACTCGTATGGATGGTGGATCACCATGTCCTTCTCGCGGATGGCGGCAAAGATGTCGCCGCCCTGCTGGAGCACCCGCTCAGGATAGCGCGGCGTATAAAGCTCGAACTTCAGCTCCGGCCGCTCCAGCGACACAAGTTGCGAAAGGTCCTTCAGCGCCAGCAACCCGTCGATGACCATGACACCGGTCTCATCAACACCAAGCGCCTGCGCCAGGAAATCGCGCAAATCCGCCGGCATTGCAGCTTCCACCTCAAGGCGGATCACCGAACCTCGCCGCCGCCGGCGGAGCGCACTTTCAAACGTGCGCACGAGGTCTTCAGCCTCCTCCTCGATCTCAAGATCGCTGTCTCGAATGACCCTGAAAGCACCCGTTGCCTGAACTTCGTGGGACGGGAACAACCGGTCTAAGTGAAGGCGAATCGCGTTGCCCAGTGCCACGAAGCGGTATCCGTCACCAGACCCCTTTAGCCTGATGAAGCGCTCCACCTGCTCAGGGATCCTCACCAGCGCGATCCGGCTCTCCCCGTCCGGTCCCTTCAGCTTCAACGCAAGACTGAACCCGAGATTGGGAATGAACGGAAAGGGATGGGCCGGATCAATGGCAAGGGGCGTCAGAACGGGAAAAATCAGCGCAAGAAAAGTCTCTTCCAGCGCATACGCTTCCTCTTCAGACAGAGTATCCGGCTCGGCAATTTCAATGCCCGCAACGGAAAGCTCAGATCGCAGTTGCCGCAACTGCCGCTGCTGCAGTGCCTGCAACGCGCCCACCCTCTCACCAATGCGGACAAGCTGTTCGCCCGGCGTCAATCCGTCGGCGCTCTTGGTGTCCACACCGGCGCGCTGCTGTCCGACAAGGCCTGCCACACGCACCATCAGGAACTCGTCAAGGTTGTTCGCCGAGATGGACAGGAACCTCAACCGCTCCAGCAGCGGATGGTTGGGGTTGTCTGCTTCCTCCAAAACGCGCTCGTTGAAGGACAACCATGACAATTCACGGTTGATGAAGCGGGCCGGGGAATGCCGCAATTCCTCGGCAGTTGCCTCGTCGGCCGCGTTCCGCCGTGTGAGCGTCTCCTGCGCCGTCATAGTGCTCTCCCCGGGCGGCAACACCGAAACTGCGCCGCGCCTATGACACAGTATCGCCTCTCGGTGAACCTTCAGCATCACGCACCAACCGCGACGCAAACGGCCGGGTTGGGGCGCGCTGCTGGGCGAGCCCCTGCCGGTCCATCGTGTCCACCCAGTGCAGGGCATCGTGCAGCGTGCGCTCTGTCCGGCTCAGCAAGAATGCCACCACAGCTGCGTCCGCCGGAAGCTGACGGCTTGCAAAAGCCTCAGCCATCACCTGCCTCAAAAGAGCGTCGTCCGGCGCATCTAACGCAATCTCCGGCACAGCGCGCAGGCGCGAGGCAAGATCGGCCAGGCCACCCACCCGCCTGACCGCGCCAGTCATCAACAACGTCTGACCCGCACTGCGCACCGCGTTGATGAGATGAAAGAGCGCGCGGTCACACGCAAAATGTGCGTCATCAAGCGCAATGGGCGTCTGCGCTAGGGGAACAGCATCCTCAGGCCGCAGCTTTGCACCGTCCACAAGAACCCCTTCAGCCATCTGAGCGAACGCGTCCGCCAAATGGCTTTTCCCCGATCCCTGCGGGCCGGTGACCAGAACCACCGGCGCAACCCATCGCGGCCATTGCGCCAGAAGACCGTAGGCAGCTTCATTGCAGCGGGAGATGACCGTCTTCGGCGGCGCTGGCGGGAGCCCCAGATCCAGAACGAACTGCTCCATGCGCCGCACCTCCGTCTCCGGCCTCATCCCGGGTCACATCGCGCCCATATCCTGCACGGCGCGTCCAGCGCTGAGCGCACAGACCCCCGGTTTCCCCGCTCTCACCATGCCTGCTAATGGCCTTGGTTCCCACGGCGGCGTACGCGTGCGAAAGCCTCACCCATTGAGGAAAGCGGGCAAAATGACCGACGACCCCGAAACGGCCGCCTCCGACGATGCCGACCCGAGCAACGCCTATGCCGCCGCCGGCGTCAGCGTGGCGCGCGGCGACGCGCTTGTGGACGCCATCAAGCCCCATGCGGCCCGAACCGCACGACGAGGGGCGCTGCCAAACCTCGGCGGTTTCGCCGCGGCCTTCGACCTTGAAGCGGCGGGCCACGCTGGCTCCCTCCTCATCGCATCGGCCGACGGCGTCGGCACGAAGGTGCGCCTTGCCACAGAAATTGGCGACCATTCCACCGTCGGGATCGATCTGGTCGCCATGTGCGTCAACGACATCCTCGCCCAGGGTGCCGAGCCGCTCTTCTTTTTGGATTACTACGCCACCGCAGCGCTGGATGTGGCGGCGGCCGCCGACGTGGTTGCCGGGATCGCTGAGGGATGCGTGCGCGCTAACTGCGCACTCATTGGCGGCGAAACAGCTGAGATGCCAGGCCATTACGCACCGGGCGACTACGATCTGGCAGGCTTTTGCGTCGGGGCTGTCCGGCGGGATCAGATGCTGCCACGGGCGGACATGACGGCGGGTGACGCTGTCATTGCACTTAAAAGCGACGGGCTGCATTCCAACGGCTTCTCCCTGGTCCGCAAGCTCGCCGCCGAAAATGAGTGGAACCTGTCCGCCCCGTTCGAAGGATCCACCCTCGGCGCCGCACTTCTGACGCCGACGCGCATTTATGTGCAGCCGGTACTCGCCGCACTCACAGCGCACCAACATAAGATCAAGGGCATCGCCCACATCACCGGCGGTGGTCTTACGGGGAACATCCCCCGCATCCTCCCGGCAAACCTGTGCGCAGAAATCAGGCGCGACGCTCTCCCGCACCTCCCAGTCATGGCTTTTGTCCAAAGCGAGGGCGCCCTGTCGCACCAGTCCATGGAAAGAACGTTCAACTGCGGCGCAGGGCTTGTCCTGGTGGTCGCCGGCGAGGCCGCCGCGGACGTCATAGAGACGCTCTGCGCACAGGGCGAAGCACCGACCGCCATTGGCAAACTCAGCCTGCGCGGCCCCCATGGCGAAGCCTGCCGCATCTCATGAGCGCAAAGGCCAAAGTCGCCGTCCTGCTCTCAGGGCGTGGCAGCAATTTCAGCGCTCTCCTCAGCGCCGCCGCGCAGCCAGACTATCCCGCCGAAATCGTCACCTGCCTGTCGGATGTGCCGACCGCACCCGGTCTCGACAAAGCCAGAGCCGCCGGCGTGCCAGCAACCGCCATTGCTCGTGACGCGCACCAGAGCCGCGGCTCATTCGAAACGGCACTCCATCGAGCGCTGTCCGCCCATGCGCCGGACGTTATCTGCCTCGCCGGTTTCATGCGCATCCTCAGCGCGGACTTCGTTGCGCGCTGGGAGGGCCGGATCCTCAACATCCACCCTTCCCTACTGCCGGTTTTTCGCGGCCTCAACACCCACGCACGCGCACTGAAAGCCGGTGTCAAAATCCACGGGGCCACCGTCCACACCGTGACCGCGGAGTTGGACGATGGGCCGATCATCGCTCAAGCCGCCGTGCAGGTCTTGCCCGGCGACACGGAAGAGACGCTCGCCGCCCGCGTGCTTGACGTGGAGCACGCCCTTTACCCTGCCGCCCTCGCCCGCTTCCTGAGGGTGCCGGCGAACGCCCCACACACACAGGAAACGCTTTTCAGTCCGCCGCTTTCTCAATCCTGACAGAGGTGTCGTGGAAAGCCGCGCCGCCGAAGGGTGCAACGGGGTCAGCGCCGGTCAAAGTGTTGATACCCTTGCCGTCTTCGAAATCGCTGTTGCGGAAGAGACCCTCTGAGATCGCCGTGCCGCGCTGCACACCGTCAAAGAGCGCTGCACGCAAAAGCACCGACCCGCGCCCATTGCGCAGGCGAACCCGGTCGCCGTCCGCGAGCCCATCCCGAGCTGCGTCCTGCGGATGGATCAAAACCTGCGGTACACCCTCGCGCTTGCGCGACGCAGCCGTGGCATTGAATGTGGAGTTGAGGAAGGAACGGGCCGGCGCCGTCACCAACCGGTAGGGCCGGGCGGCCACCGCTGCGTCAATCACGTCCCAATGATCCGGGAAGGTTGGGAGGGCGTTCACAGGCCCCATCGGGCCCGCGTTCGATTGCGGCACGTTTGGCCAATCTGGCCGGAACTTGAAGCGCCCATCAGCGTACGCGAAGCCCTTGGTGTAGTGCGCCTCGGCAAAGGGCGGCTGGCAATCAATGGCGCCATCCCGCTCCAACGCTGCCGCGTCGAGTTTTGACGCCTTGACCATCCAATCAACGTGCTCTCGGGCGGTCATGTCAAAGCCCGGATGCTCAGCACCCACGCGACGGGCAATCTCGCATTGAACAAAATGGTTCTCGCGGCAAGCGCCCGGCGCTTCCACCAGCTTCGGGCCGAGCAAAATGTACTGATGCCCACCGCCCTTATAGATGTCGTCATGTTCCACAAACATTGTGGCCGGTAGAACAATATCGGCCATCAGCGCAGTCTCGGTCATGAACTGCTCGTGCACCGCCACAAACAGGTCTTCGCGGGCAAGACCCTTGCGCACCCGCTCCTGCTCAGGCGCCACGGACATGGGGTTGGTGTTTTGCACGAGCATCGCCTTCACCGGCGGACCGCCCAAAAGCGCATCCTCCTCACCGCACAGGATCGGGCCGATCCGCGATTGATCGAGGCGCCGGGTGCCCGGATCCACCACGTCGGTCCCCTCAACCATCGTCTTGTCCAGCTTGTAAATGGCGCCGTTGTTGTGGAACGCCCCGCCGCCTTCGTACTGCCAGCTTCCCAGCACCGTCGCGATGCTCGCCGCAGCATGCATTGCGATGGCGCCATTGCGCTGACGGGTAAAGCCGTAGCCAAGGCGAAAGAAGGTGCGCTTCGTCTGCCCGACCAGCGTGGCAAACGCCTCAATCTCGTCCACGGAAAGACCGGTTATCTCGGCCGCCCATTGCGGCGTACGAAGGGCTAAATGGGCCTCCAAACCGGCCGGATCATCCGCGAAGCGAGCCATGTACTCCCGGTCCGCATATCCATCACGGAAAGCGATATGCATCACCGCGCAAGCGAGGGCGCCGTCCGTGCCAGGGCGCAGCACGAGGGGTAGATCAGCCTGTTTGACCGTGTCATTGCGGTAAACGTCGACCACCACGATTTTGGCACCGCGACGCCGGCGTGCCTCCACCGCATGGGTCATCACGTTCACCTGGGTGGCGACCGCGTTGGTGCCCCAGATCACCACACAATCTGCAACGCGCATCTCCCGCGGGTCGGGCCCGGCAAGCCGCCCGGTTCCCGCGACGAAACCTGCCCACGCCATGTTGGTGCAAATGGTATCGTACTGCCGCGAATAGCCCTTCGCGTGGCGCAGGCGATGGATGCCGTCTCGCTGGACGAGCCCCATCGTCCCTGCATAGTGGTAAAGCCATACGGACTGTAGCCCGTGCTGTTCCTCAGCCTTCAAAAAAGCATCCGCGATCTTATCGAGCGCATCGTTCCAGCTGATGGGCTTGAAAGCGCCGCTCCCCTTCGGCCCATTGCGCTCCAGCGGTGTCAAAAGCCGGTCCGGATGCTCCAAGCGGTCCTTGTAACGCGCCACCTTCGCGCAAATGACGCCTGCCGTGTAAGCATTGTCTGCCGCGCCCTTGATGCGGCCCACCCGCCCATCGTCAACCTGCACCTCTAGCGCACAGGTGGACGGGCAATCGTGCGGGCAGGCTGAACGTAAGCGGTTTGGTGCATTCATGGCGGGTTCCGTGTAGCCATCCCGCACTTTATAGCGCATCTAGACTTATCGTCAGCGGCACCCGAAAGCCGGCCGCCATCGGTCTTCGGTGGGTCGCTGAACGGAACCACCATCAGCAAGGCCGCCCGTTGACCCTTCCAGCATCCATTGATGACACCCAATCCCTTCTCGCCGGAGCGGACTATGTGGCCGACCGCGCCCTGGCCACGGTCCTGTTCCTCGCGCTGCGCATGAAGCGTCCCCTGTTTCTGGAGGGCGAGGCAGGCGTGGGGAAAACGGAAATTGCCAAGGTGCTCGCCGCCGCGCTCGGCCGCTCGCTGATCAGGCTGCAATGCTACGAAGGCCTCGACACCGCGTCAGCGCTCTACGAGTGGAACTACCCGGCGCAAATGCTCGCTATTCGTCAGTCGGAAGCGGGCGGACAAGGCGGCACCGCAGATGTGTTTGCCGAGCGGTTCCTCATCAAGCGCCCTCTTCTGCAGGCGCTGGAAGCCTCGTCCGGTGGCTCCCCGGTGCTTTTGATCGATGAACTGGACAGGGCGGACGAAGCGTTCGAAGCATTCCTTCTGGAGGTCCTGTCGGACTTTCAGGTGACCATCCCCGAATTGGGCACCGTTGCCGCCCAACACCCGCCCATCGTCGTCGTAACTTCAAACCGCACGCGCGAAATCCACGACGCCCTCAAACGCCGCTGCCTCTATCACTGGGTCGACTACCCTTCTCTGGCGCGCGAGCGGGAAATCGTCCGCCGCAAGGCGCCCGGCGCTGGCGAGCGTCTTGCGGAAGACATCGTCGCCTTTGTGCAGAGCCTTCGCGACGAGGAAGACCTCTTCAAGCCGCCGGGCGTTGCCGAAACGCTGGACTGGGCCCAGGCGCTAGCCGAACTCGATCAGATGGTACTGGAGCCAGGGACTGCGGACGACACGCTAGGCGTCCTTCTCAAATACCAGGACGACATAGCAAAAGTTCGCGGGTCCACCGTCCAGCGGCTCATCGACGAGTTGCGCTCCAGCCAGGCAAGTCGCCCGCCGCAATCGCCCAATACAGGCAGCGCGGTAACCAACCGGCCCGGCTAGCAATCAGCTTCCATCGCAGGCGCCGCGCTGTTCCCGCCACCCGGTCGAGCGTCTACTGGGAAAGAGCGTTCCTCATCAGAAGGCGCTGCTGGTCTCACGGTGGAACGGCGCCGCTGCCGAGGCTCACCCGTGGCCTGCTCTCCCTCGCCAGGGGCGTCAAGCGCGCTCCAGTCAACCGTCGGCAGTGCTTCAAAGGCGGGCCTTGCAAAAAGATACCCCTGAAACAGTGTCACACCGACCTGCCGCAGGAAGCGAAACTCCGCAAGCGTCTCAACGCCCTCTGCGACCACAGTGGTCCCCAGAATATCAGCGGTCGACTTTATGCCGGAGATGATCGCCTGCCGCGTCGGATCCCGCTCGACGTCAGTCACCAGCCCACGGTCGATCTTGATAATGTCGGGTCTGAAGTCGGCAAGAAGGGCAAGGCCGGCAAAGCCTGCTCCAAAGTCGTCGATGGCGGTGGTGAATCCACACTTTCCATAGTGGTCGAAGATCCGGCGCATGTGCTCAACGTCCTGCACCTGCTCATGCTCGGTCGCTTCGAACATGAGCCGGCTCTGCGAGAAACCATACTCGTCTGCCGCATGCAGCGTGGTGCGCAGGCACCGAACCGGGTTGTAGATGGCGTTGGGAAGAATGTTGATGGAAAGCCGCGTCGTGCAGTGCGGCATTAGACGCGATGCAAGGGCGATGGCCGTGGTGCGCGCAGCCTGGTCGAAAGAGTACCGTGTCTCGTCAGTCAGCGGCGTCAAAACGCTCCGCGCCGGCTCGCCATTGGGACCGCGCACGAGCGCCTCCTGCGCAAAAACAGTGCGCGTCGTCACGTCCACAATGGGTTGGAAGGCGAAGCTGATCTTGCCCTCGAACCCAGCCTTCCCACGGCAATGAATGCAATCCATTCGACCGAAGCCCCCTATTTCGGACACGCCAGGAGACCACCAGCGGTGTGCGACTGGGGGAGTATGCCTGAACAGGCTTGCCGGAGAATGGCGGCGCCGGTCAGACCGGCTGCGACGCGGCCTCTTCCAATACGCGGGCCAGCGGCATCAGACCCTCTTCATCGAACGGCCGGCCGATCAGCTGCAGCCCCAGCGGCAAGTCATCGTCCGACCGTCCCGCCGGAACCGATATCCCTGGGAGCCCTGCCATGTTCACGGGCACAGTGAAGACATCGTTCAGGTACATCTCGACCGGATCGAGATTTGCGCCCTTGGCAAAAGCCGGCCCGGGCGTCGTGGGCGTCAAAAGCGCGTCCACACCCGCGTCAAACACGCTTTCAAAATCACGCTTGATGAGTGTGCGCACCTTCTGAGCGCGCAGATAATAAGCGTCGTAGTACCCTGCGGAGAGGACGTAGGTGCCGATCAAAATGCGCCTTTTGACCTCGTCGCCGAAACCTGCCGCGCGGGTCGCCTCGTAAAGGCCAACCATGTCGTCCGCCCCCACGCGAAGCCCGTAACGCACCCCGTCATACCGCGCGAGGTTAGAGGAGGCCTCCGCCGGTGCCACAATGTAGTACGCCGGCAAAGCATATTTGGTGTGCGGCAAGGAGACAGGGACAATCTCAGCCCCCGCATCGCGCAACCACCCCTCGCCTTTCTGCCACAGCGCTTCCAAAGCCGGCGGCATCGGATCAACGCGATATTCCCGCGGAATGCCGATCCGCTTGCCCCTCACGCCATTCTCCAAGGCCCCTTCGTAATCAGGGACAGGCCGGTCGACCGATGTGGAGTCCTTTTCATCCACCGACGCCATGTGGGTGAGCATGATGGCGCCGTCACGCACCGTGCGGGTAATGGGTCCTGCCTGGTCGAGCGAAGACGCAAACGCCACGATTCCCCAGCGCGAGCAGCGCCCGTAGGTGGGCTTCAGCCCGACCGTACCGGTGAGCGCGGCCGGCTGGCGGATGGACCCGCCGGTGTCTGTCCCCGTCGCGGCGATGCAAAGATGCGCAGCCACCGCCGCGGCGGAACCGCCGGACGAACCACCGGGCACAAGCCCCTCACCATAGGGGTTGGTCACCGGCCCAAAGGCGCTCGTCTCGTTGGAGGAGCCCATGGCAAACTCGTCAAGGTTCAGCTTGCCCAAGAGCACTGCACCGGCTGCCCACAAATTCGCGGTCACCGTGGATTCGTACGGAGGCACGAACGTCCCCAGGATCCGCGAGCCTGCTGTGGTGCGAATGCCCTTGGTGCAAAACAAGTCCTTCACGCCAATCGGAATGCCCGCGAGTGGACCGGCTCTGCCTTCCGCAATGGCATCGTCAGCCTGCGCGGCGCCTTGGCACGCGGTGTCCGCCGTCACCGTGATGAAGGCATTAAGGTCTGAGGCTTCGATTGCCGCAATGTGCGCTTCGGTCAGCTCTTGCGACGTGATCTCACGGGCCTTCAGTTGGTCCCGCGCCTCGGCCAGCGTGAGTTGGGTGAGCGTGCTCATTCAACCACCTTGGGCACGAGGAAGAAGCCGTCGTCCTTGTCGGGCGCGTTGGAGAGTATGTTTTCTGGAGCGTTGCCATCCGTCACCGCATCCGTGCGGCGGCGCAAAGCCGTCTCCACGGCGGACGTCATCGGCGCCACCCCCTCAACGCTGACCTCGTTGAGCTGCTCCACGAAACCCAGGATTTCGTTCAACTCGCCGGTCAGGCGGGCGGCCTCCGCATCATCCACCTTGATGCGTGCAAGATGCGCCACGCGGCGCACCGTCTCAATGTCCACTGACATGGTTGAAAAACGCTCCGAAAGCTCTCAGCCGCGCCTACCACCCTGCGGGCGCCTGGCGCAATCGTGCCGCGCCCTTGCGGTTCAACTCTTGTACGGATCTGCAGCGTCGCGCAGCCCATCACCCAGGAAGTTGAAGGCCAGCACCACAATCACGATGGGAATCACCGGCGCCATCAGCCAGGGGTAAATCGTCACCACCGTAATGTTCTGCGCTTCGTTCAGCAGAACGCCCCACGAGATCGCCGGCCGCTGCAATCCCAGATTCAGGAAAGACACCGCCGTCTCGCCCAAGATCATCGTTGGGATCGAAAGCGTCGCGGAGGCAATGATATGGCTGGAAA
>JBCDFB010000067.1:0-10338 GCA_039178655.1 Pseudomonadota bacterium
GCCATGGATCCCCACAAGGGGCCGAAACTTGTGGCGGAACGCGTCGAGGCGGAGGAGTACGACGTCGCCCATAACGGCGACGCGCTCTTCATCCGCACGAACCGCGATGCTGAGGACTTTCGCATCGTGCGCGCGCCGGCGGACGATCCCCAGCGGGAACGCTGGGAGGACATTGTCCCCCACCGGCCGGGCATCCTCATCGTCGATATGATTGTTTTTGCCGACTATCTGGTGTGGCTGGAGCGGGAAAACGCGCTCCCCCGCATCGTCATTCGCCGCCTGGCTGACGGTGACGAGCACCAAATCGCCTTCGACGAGGAGGCCTATGCGCTTGGTTTGCAGGAGGGGCATGAGTTCCTGACATCGACCCTACGCTTCTCCTACTCGTCCATGACGACGCCCACAGAGGTGTGGGACTACGATATGGCGACCCGCACGCGCCGGCTCAGAAAGCGGCAGCGTGTGCCCTCAGGCCATGACCCTGCCCATTACGTGACGCGCCGGCTCATTGCTCCGGCCAAGGACGGCGAAGGGGTGCCTGTCAGCCTGCTTTACCATGCCGACACGCCCATCGACGGGACGGCGCCTTGCCTGCTTTATGGCTACGGCGCTTACGGCATCACCATCCCTTCAGGCTTTAACGCCAACGCGCTCAGCCTGGTGAACAGAGGCTTTGTCTACGCCATCGCCCACGTGAGGGGCGGGATGGACAAGGGGTTTGCCTGGTACGCGAACGGCCGGCGTGAGCACAAGGAAAACACCTTCGACGACTTTGTCGCCGCCGCAGAGCACCTGACGGCCGAGGGGTTCGCGGCGCCCGGCCGGATCGCGGCACAGGGCGGTTCCGCCGGCGGGATGCTCATGGGCGCCGTCGCAAACCGTGCGCCCGACCGCTTCGGCGCGATCATCGCGGAAGTGCCGTTTGTGGACGTCTTGGAAACGATGCTCGACGAGACGCTGCCGCTCACCCCGCCGGAATGGCCCGAGTGGGGTGATCCCATCCGCGATGAGGCTGCTTTCCTGCGGATTAAAGGTTACTCGCCGATGGATAATGTTGCTGCGCAGGCCTATCCGGACATGATTGTTCTGGCCGGCGTGTCGGACCCGCGTGTGACCTATTGGGAGCCCGCAAAGTGGGTGGCCCGGCTGCGTGCCAATGCCACCAACGATCCACTCATTGTGCTGCGCACCAACATGGGTGCCGGCCATGGCGGAGCTTCGGGGCGCTTCAAGCGGCTTGAGGAAGTGGCGCTCGTCCAGGCCTTTGCCCTTGCACGGGTCGGCAACCTTGCCCCCTCACCTTCCCCCTGAGCCCCGCGCGGTTGAAGAAGTGTGATGGAGCGCCCTGTTTCGCCACGCTCAGGAACAACCATATCGACGCGCGTGGGGTTCTGGCCCCGGATTTTGATTTTGGAGATAAAGAGATGAAGTCTCTGGTTTTCGCGGCTGCGGCACTGGCCTCCGCCTTTTCCATGCTGGCGGCGGACGCGGTGACGGCGCCTGCCCACGCAGTCTTTTCCCAGCCGGTGTACGGTAAGATTGCTGCCATTACGCCGCGGTGCTCGCAAAATCCGGACTATCCGATCATCGGGCGGGTGGCCGGATACTATAGCGGTTTCGGCCGTAGCCAGCGTTTGTCGTGGGTCGGATGTTTCCCCAACGCGCGGGCGTGCGAGACGTGGCGCAGAGCAGCCCGCAGCGAAATCAATCCGCCCATCAATCTCAACGAATGCACGCAAAGGTTCTAACAACCGACGACTGTGCACACCCGCAAATGCCGGACGCGCCGTGCCGTCGGCGCTGATCGGACCTTCTGCGCGAGCTCTTTCATAAAAAAATGCACCAACCGCATGGTCTGCGATTGGTGCATTTGAGCGCTCACCAGGGTTCGAGCCGGTAGCTGGCCGCTTGAGCGATCCCGCTACGCTGCTGAGTGAAGCTCGGCGACATACTCCCAGTTCACCAGGTTGTCGAACCACGCCTCCAGATACTTCGGCCGGGCATTGCGATAGTCGATGTAGTAGGAGTGCTCCCACACGTCGACGCCGAGGATCGGTGTCGCGCCGTGAACCAGCGGGTTCTCGCCGTTTGGCGTCTTCATGATCTCCAGCTTGCCGTCCTTAACCGCAATCCATGCCCAGCCGGACCCGAACTGGCCGGCGCCGGCGGCGAGAAAGTCTCCGCGCGCCTTGTCGTAACCGCCCAGGTCGCTGTCAATCTTCGCGGCGATCTCGGACGGCATCGTCCCTTTGCCGCCCTTGGGTGTCATCCATTTCCAGAAGTGGATGTGGTTGTAATGCTGTCCTGCATTGTTGAAGAGGCCAGCATTGGTGCCGAAACTCTTCTTCACGATGTCCTCAAGACTGTCGTTCTCCAGCCCGGACCCTTCCAGCAACTTGTTGCCGTTGGTGACGTAGGCCTGGTGGTGCTTGTCGTGATGGAACTCCAGCGTTTCCGCTGACATGTACGGGGCGAGCGCATCGTGTGCGTAAGGAAGATCGGGAAGGGTGAACGACAAGGTGGCCTCCAAAACATGATGGACCGCGTCTGGCGCGGCCAAAGGGGTCGGCGGCCTGCGCATGGCCGCTCGCACGGCGAATTAGTTCCTCCGTGCAGGCGATCAACGGTAGGCCGTTGCGGATGTTCCAGGCAGCACGCCGCTTATGATTGCCTGCGCCGCCGCGATGGGGGCGTCAGGCGTGCGCGAACTCCCAGTACATCTGGCGCGTCTGATCGAAAACCGGCCCAGGCTGCATCTGGCGGTCTTCGATGCGCGTGATCGGCATGATCTTGCCGTAGTTGCCGCTGGAGAAGATCTCATCGGCGTCCAGGAAATCGGCAACCTTCAGCACGGTCTCCTCCACCCGGTGCCCGGCTTTGCGCAGCAGATCGATGACGCGAAGACGCGTGATGCCGGCAAGAAAGCAGTTGTTGGGAACAGGGGTCGCCACAACGCCGTCCTTCACCATGAAGATGTTGGAGGTGGCAAGTTCGGCGACGTTGCCGAGCATGTCGAGCACCAGCGCGTTGTCAAAACCCTTGTCGCGGGCCGCCTGCAGTGCACGGGCATTGTTGGGGTAAAGGCAGCCGGCCTTTGCGTTGGTGGGCATAGTCTCCAGCGAGGGCCTGCGGAAGGGCGAGACCGTGATCGACGCGCCGCGGGGCTGGGGCATGGGCGTTTCGTAAAGGCACATCAAAAAGCGGGTCGAGTTCACGTCCCGCGCAACGGCCGAAAGGCCGCCGAACTCCGCCCAGTACCAGGGCCTGATGTAGATCGCTGTGCCGCTCTCAAACTTGGCGAGACCGTCGGACACGATCTCGCCCATTTCACCCACGCTCATCATGGGCTTCAGGCCAAGGGCGGACGCTGACGCGTTGACCCGCTCCAGGTGAAGGTCAAGGTCAGGCGTCACCCCCTCAAAGGCGCGTGCGCCGTCAAACACCGAACTTCCCAGCCAGAAGGCATGGGTGCGGGGTCCGATGATAGCCTGGTTGCCCTCAAACCACGCGCCGTCCATGAACGTCCACGTTTGCGACCAATCCACCATCGTCTTCTCTTTCCTTGCCCAAAAACCGGTCCGGCTGGTGTAGAGCAATTTGTGGGGGGAAGGCCATGCATGCCGTTTTTGTGTTCGACGCTTACGGGACCTTGTTCGATGTTCATGCTGCCGTGCGCCGAAATGCTGAGGCTGTGGGGCCCGACGCTGCGGCCTTATCGGCGCTTTGGCGGACGAAACAGCTCGAATACTCATGGACGAGGGCGCTTGCCGGTCAGTACCGCGACTTCTGGACGCTGACCGAAGAGGCGCTGGATTACGCCTTCGCTAAAACCCCCGGCGCGAACGTCAACACGCGGGAAGACCTGCTTGATGCTTACAGGACCCTGGATGCCTACCCTGAGGTGATGGACGTCTTGTCCACGCTGAAGTCTGCCGGGGCACAGACGGCCATCCTGTCCAACGGCGCACCGCACATGCTGGAAATGGCAGTCCACGCGGCACGGATCGGGGACCTGCTCGACGATGTGCTGTCGGTGGATACGTTGAGGGTCTTCAAGCCGCTGCCGGCGGTCTACGAGTTGGTCACCACGCGGTTTCGGGTGTACCCGCAGAGTGTGTCGTTCCAATCGTCAAACCGGTGGGATGTGGCGGGCGCGGCGGCGTTCGGCTTCCGCGCCGTGTGGATCAACCGCAGCGGCGAGCCGGACGAATATGCCGACCTGGCGCCCGCCGCGACCCTTGCTTCACTGAGCGGTTTGCAGAGCGTTTAGGCCGCAGCCGCCGGGGGACCGTCCGACGTCGTGGGCGGTGTGTTTCCCTCGCCGCGGTCCTTTGCCACAAACGCAAGACCAATCAGCGCTGCACCGTGGACGATGAACTCAATCGCCACGAACAGGCCGATGACCCACCCCCATTCGCCGAACCAGGATTGTGCCGCTTCCACCGTGGACAGCGCCGTCTCGTCCGGAAAGTCCACAATGGAGAAGATCAGCGCGCCCAAAAACACCGAGATGGCGCCTGACACGCCGAGCCAAAATGGTGCTGCGCCGCCATTGTCACGCATCTGGAAGGCCATGATGATCCGCATGATGCCTGACGCCACGAAGGTGGCCCCGATGAAGAGGGTCAGCCACCACGCGCTCTGGACCGGCATGGCAATCAAAATCACGCCGGCGGCGAGATAGACGAGCCCCAGCACCACGTGTCCGGCAACGGACTTCCAGCCACTGCATTTGAATGCGTCAATGAGCTGGGCGACGCCCCCGATAATGACGAGCACGCCGAACCAGATGACCGAAACGATGGTGAGCGCGTAGGTCATCCCCAGGCCGATCAGGCCGAGGACCGCCATGAAGATCCCAAGACCCAGCATCCATTTCCAGTTGATGGACAGATCGCCGAAAAGGGGATCGCGCAAGGGATCGGGGGGCGTCGTTGTGGTGTCGCTCATGGTATTCTCCCAGCTCCGGCGTTGGGCACGGCACGTCTCATCTCGCGGCGACCAACACGCATGTTGTCACGTTGAAGTGACAATTGCGGGCAAATGTCAAAAAATTCTGCTTAGCCGGCCGCGAGATAGTCCTTTTCGCTCACGGGCTCCAGCCAAGTGACATGGCTCGACCCGTCGCGCTCGTGCATGGCCACGTGGCTCATGGTGGTGGTTGCCGTTGCCCCATGCCAATGCTTCTCGTTGGGCTCGATGAAGATGACATCGCCCGCCTTAATCTCAATGCGCGCCTCACCTTCCAGTTGGAACCAGCCGACACCCTGAGTGATGTAAAGGGTCTGGCCGAGCGGGTGCACATGCCAGAATGTGCGCGCGCCCGGCGTGAAGGTGACGAGCGCCGCGCCGACCCGCGCCGGATCGGGAGCGGTGACGATGGGGTTTTGCCATACGACCCCGGTGAAAGCGTCGGCGGGGGCTTGGACCGAAGCGGCTTCGCCGGCACGGACGATCTTCATGGGACAGCTCCTGCGTCAATCACAGTTGTTGATGGCGATGGGATATGCAGCCGCGATCAGTCCGGGGTCCAAGCATCGTAGCCCTTGGCGATGGCCGCATCGGGATCAGGGCGCAGGATCGACCCGTCCGGCCTGTAGGCCTGTGGCGTCCCGGTCTTGTTTTCTTCGTGGGGCTTTTGCCAGTCTTTGGGGACGTAGCTGCCGTCCGGCACCTCGTCGGTCATGTGGTGCATCCAGCGGTACCAGCCTGGCGGGATCTTCGTCGCCTCGGCGTTCCCGTTGTAGATCACCCAGCGGCGGTCATAGCCGAGCGCCGGGTCCACCTTGCCGCCGCGCGTGCGGAAGTAGCGGTTTCCGGCCTCGTCTTCGCCGACATATTCTCCGCGGCGCCAAGTATGGAGCGAGGTGCCCAAAGTGGTGCCGCCCCACCAGGCGAAGGCTTGGAAGATACGGTCTTTGAAGGTGGCTGCCATGGACGCCGCGGTAGTCGTTCAGGCGGTGAGAGTCAAAGGGAACCGGACCGTTCGGCTTGTCGGCTCGGCCCTGACCGCCAGCTTCCCAACAGCAATGAGACCAACAGGCAGATTAGGCCCATGAAGTTCCTGCTCTCCATCGCGCGGCCGATCCTGACCGGGATGCTTGCCGTTCTGCCCGTCACCATGACGTTTGTGCTGATTGGCTGGATTGCGTCCTACGTGGCCACCTACCTCGGTCCGAGTTCGAGCTTTGGCAGGCGCGTCGCGGAGCTTGGCGCGAACTTCGTCAACGAAAACCTTGCCTATGTCATCGGCATCGCCATCGTCCTGGGCGGTCTTTATCTCATCGGCATCGTCGTGCAGACGCGGCTGCGGCAGGTGTGGACGACGTTCTTCAACGAAACGCTCGGCCGCGTGCCACTGGTGGGCACCATCTACAAGACCATTGCCCGCTTTGTTCAGCTCCTGGAACGCAAGGACGACGTTGACGTGAAGTCCATGAGCCCGGTGTGGTGCTTTTTCTCAGACGACCGGCGCACGGCCGTCCTTGGCCTCATGCCGACCGCGCAGACCATGCAGATCGAAGGGTCTGACTACCGCGTGGTCATGATCCCCACAGCGCCTGTGCCGTTCGGCGGCGGGCTTTTCTTTCTCCCTGCGGAATGGGTCCGCCCGGCCGATTTCGGCGTTGAGGGACTGACCAACATTTACGTGTCGATGGGAGTTACCGCGCCCGATTACCTCGGCAGAATTAAAGAGGCACAGAAGATGCCGCCAACCATGATCAGCCGCGACGGTAAGGTCATTGAAGATGTGGCTGAGCCCCCCGCCTCGGATGGCCGAGACGGGGGATCGTCGTAGGGTCGCGCCGTAAGCTAAAGGCGCGCCGGGGTAGGATTAGGGCAGAAGCACGCCGTCGATCACGTGCACGACACCGTTCGATACGTCGACGTCGGTCTGCACCACAGTGGCGTTGTTGCCCTGCGCGTCAGTCAGGATAACGTGGCCGTCAGAGATGGTCGCGTTGATGGTGCCGCCAGCAACCGTCTCCACGTCGACGCTGCCGCCGTTTTGCTCGATGAGGCCGATGAGGTCAGCGGCCATCACCTCGCCTGAGACGACGTGGTAGGTGAGGACGCCGGTCAGCGCCTCTTTGTCGGCGAGCAGGCCGTCAAGCGCACCCTCAGGCAGCGCGGCGAATGCATCGTTGACAGGCGCAAACACGGTGAACGGGCCCTCGCTTTTCAGCGTGTCGACCAGCTCAGCTTCGGTCACGGCGGTCACCAGCGTGGACAGCGCATCGGTGCCGGCCGCAGCGTCCACAATGTCGGTGGCGAACGCGGTGCCGGAGACCGACACGGACAGGGCAGCGCCGAACAGGGCGGAACGAACGAAGGATTTCATGAACTTCTCTCCCGGTGTTGGAAGGTCGCGTTTGTCGCGACTACCCATGAGACGGCCACCGGACGGGTTTGGATGATCACATGGACGAAGTTTCATCAAATTGTGCGATGGGCTCTCATCCACACGCCAACTGACAAGCAACGCCCACCCATGCGAGGCTCTTCAGGATGGCTGGGCGACGCAGGAGGGAATAGACGGGCTCATGAGCGGCGGTGAGACACACTATTCGCGCGACCTGCCGATCGCTCAGCGACCGTTCAAGGTGCTCACGCGCGCGTGGGTGCTCTGCGCGATCGTGTTCGTCCTCGCCGGTACCGTGGATCTTGGCGCGCGCTTCCTTGGTGGGTCTCCGGCGCTGCAGGCGGTCGAGCTGACACGGATTTTCGGCGCCCTCGTTCTGATGCTGACGCTCGCCTTGATGATCCATTATCGGGAAATGATGCTCTACCTGCTGCTGTCGGACCGCGAGCTGCTCCGAGGGCATCGGGTGGTGGACGCCGTGGCTGATGGGGCCGGCGCAATCCTCTTCATGATCATTTCGGTCCGGCTTTCGTCCTACACGGCAGAGGCACTGGTGATGGGGCGCACCACGGCTCAGCTCGGCTTGCCCGAAGCGCTGGTTGCTTTTGTGATGGCCTTGGTTGCGGGGTTCGCCGGATACGGCTGCGCCGTGGCCGCACTGTCGGTGCTCCTGCGGCGGAAGGGCCGGAGCAGACCGCGGACGCTGGGCTCTGTTCCTGCCGTGAGGCGGCGTTGACATTGCCGACCAAAAGCCCCCTCCTGTGCGGCAAGGGCCAGCAGCTGACGCGAAAAACAAAAGACTGCATGCCCGCCAAGGAGGAATAAATGAAACACCTTATTCAGGTCGCATCGGCGACTGTATTAGCCGTTGCGCTGGTCACAGGCGCTGCGGCTGACGACAAGCCCCGCATGGGCGTTGTCGTGAAGATCGGCGGCATCCCCTGGTTCAATGCCATGGAAGTGGGCATCAAGGAGCGCGGCGAAGAGCTGGGTGTGGACGCCTTTATGATCGGCCCGACTAGCGCCGACCCGGCCTTGCAGGTCCGTGCCATTGAAGACCTGATTGCCCAGGGCGTTGACGCCATCGGCGTTGTTCCCAACGATGAGGAGGTGCTGGAGCCCGTCCTCACCAAGGCGCGCGAGGCGGGCATTAAGGTTGTGTCCCACGAAGGCCCGGGCCTGGAAAACGTGGACTTTAACTTCGAGCTCGCCTCCGCCGATGGCTTCGGCGAAGCCCATGCTGACCTCCTGGCGAAGAAAATGGGCGGGGAAGGCAAGTACGCCGTCTTCGTGGGCTCGCTCACCGTGCCGCTTCACAACGCGTGGGCCGACGCGGCCATCGCTCACCTTTCGGAGAACTTCCCGGGCATGGAAGTGGTTGGCGAGCGCCACGGCGTTGCCGAATCAGCTGACGATAGCCGGCGGACCGCGCTGGAACTCATGAGCGCAAACCCGGACCTTGAGGGCTTCCTGGCCTTCGGCAGCCAGGGGCCCATCGGTGCCGGCCGTGCCGTGGAAGAGCGCCGCCGCGCCGGTGAGGTTTACGTGCTGGGTCCGTTCTCGCCTGGCCAGGGCCGCAACCTCATCAAAGACGATGTGATTTCCGGCGGCTTCATGTGGAACCCGATGGAAGCGGGCAAGGTGTTCGTCACCCTCGGCAAAAAGCTGATTGATGAGGAGACCGTTGCCGGAACCGAGGTTGAAGGTCTCGGCCTGGTGGAGCCAGAGGGCACAAACATCATCGTGGACCAGCTTGTCCCGATCAACAAAGACACGGTGGATGAACTCGCCGGTATGGGTCTCTGACACTCACAGAACCCGAACGTCTCCCCGGCACTGCGCTGCCGGGGAGCTTTTCATCTGGACTGAGCTTCGACCTCCATGAGCGAAACGCCAGCTCCCGCCGCGCTAAAGATGCGGTCGATCTCAAAATCCTTCGGCGGCGTTGTGGCGTTGGGCGATGTGGATTTCACGGTCGCCGAGGGAGAAGTCCACTGTCTTGCCGGCGAGAACGGCTCCGGCAAGTCCACCCTCATCAAGATTGCAACGGGCGTTTACAGCGCTGAGGCCGGCGCGGAGATTGCCGTTGGCGGAACGCCGGTGGCGCGCATGACGCCGGGGCTCGCCCGCCGGCTCGGCATCGCAGTGATTTGGCAGGATCTCGCCCTCTTTCCCGAGATGACGGTCGCGGAGAATATCGCGGTGGAAAGCGTGCTCGGCACCCGGCCGCGCCCGGTGAACCGCCGCGCCATGCGCAAGGCTGCATCAGAGGCCCTCGCAAAGCTCGGCGTGTCACTGGATCTTTCAGCCCCGCTGCGCGAGCTTCCCATTGCCAAACGCCAAATCGTTGCCATCGCCCGCGCACTCATAAGCGATGTGCGCCTCATCTTCATGGATGAGCCGACGGCCTCCCTCACCCAGTCTGAAACGGATTATCTGCTCGCCATCGTGCGCACCTTGAGCGCTGCCGGAGTGGCGGTGGTTTTCGTCAGCCACCGCCTTGCCGAGGTGCTCGACGTCTCCAGCGCGGTGACTGTCCTGCGGGATGGCAAGCTCGTGGGCGTCTACCCGACCAGCGGGATGACCCAGTCGCGCCTCACCGAATTGATGACCGGGCAAACCTTCGACCAGAGCGTGAGCGCGAAGGACCATACCGGCGCGCCTGACGTTTTGAGGGTGGAAAAGCTCACACGCCGCGGCGAGTATGAAGACATCTCATTGACCATCCGCCGGGGCGAGATTGTTGGCCTTACCGGCCTCTTGGGCGCCGGCCGCACCGAACTGGGCCTGACGCTCTTCGGCATGACCCAGGCAGACAGCGGCATAATCCATCTCGACGGAAGGCCGGTGCGCTTTGGATCCAACGGCGAAGCCATCCAGGCCGGCGTCGCCTATGTGTCTGAAGACCGGCTCTCGCTGGGTCTCATCCAGCCCCAGGCCATCGGCGACAACATCGCCATCACCGTGCTCGACAA
>JBCDFB010000068.1:0-10317 GCA_039178655.1 Pseudomonadota bacterium
AGAAGGTGGTCATTTTGGGGGGCGGGCCGAACCGGATCGGCCAGGGAATCGAGTTTGATTATTGCTGCTGCCACGCCGCCTACGCGCTGAAGGATGCAGGCATTGAGACCGTCATGGTCAACTGCAACCCCGAAACCGTCTCCACCGACTTCGACACCTCCGACAGGCTGTATTTCGAGCCGCTCAGCCTGGAGGACGTACTGGAAATCCTACGGACGGAAGCCTCCAGCGGCGAACTCCTCGGTGTCATTGTCCAGTTCGGCGGGCAGACGCCCCTTGGCCTTGCCGAAGGGATCATGGATGCAGGCTTTACCATCCTGGGCACAAGCGTTGACGCCATCGACCTTGCCGAAGATCGCGACCGTTTCCAGAAGCTGTTGAAAAAGCTGGGGCTCCGGCAGCCGGACAACGGGATCGCCTACTCGGTTGAACAGGCGCGGCTCGTCACCCAGGAGGTGGGACTACCGGTGGTGGTGCGCCCCTCCTACGTGCTCGGCGGGCGGGCCATGGAAATCCTGCGCGACGAGGATGCACTGGACCGCTACCTCTTCGGCGCGCTGTCGCAGATGGTTCCGCCGCACGTGCGGGCAAAATACCCCAACGACAAGACCGGGCAGATCAACATGCTGCTCGGCAAAAACCCGCTGCTGTTCGACCGCTATCTGGAAAGCGCCGTTGAGGTGGACGTGGACGCCCTGAGCGACGGGACGGACGTGTTTGTCTGCGGTGTGATGGAGCACATCGAAGAGGCCGGCATCCACTCAGGCGATTCGGCCTGTTCGCTGCCGCCGCGCGGCCTGGAGCCGGACATTGTGGCCGAACTCAGGGCGCAGACTACGGCCCTTGCTCTGTCGCTTGGTGTGGTGGGCCTCATGAATGTGCAGTTCGCCGTGAAAGACGGCACCGTCTACATTTTGGAGGTGAACCCCCGCGCCTCCCGCACCGTCCCGTTTGTGGCGAAGACCATCGGCGAGCCCGTTGCCAAGGTTGCCGCGCGGGTTATGGCCGGCGAACAGCTCTCCTCCTTCGGCCTGAAGGAGCGCTCCCTCACCCACATTTCGGTCAAGGAGGCGGTGTTCCCGTTTTCGCGCTTTGCCGAGGTGGACACGGTACTGGGGCCGGAGATGAAGTCCACCGGCGAGGTGATGGGCATTGACCGCACCTTCGCCTCAGCCTTCGCCAAATCCCAGCTTGCGGCGGGCAACGCGCTCCCCACGGAAGGCTGTGTGTTCATATCCGTGCGCGATGCGGACAAACCGGCCATCCGCGAGGCGGCGCGGCGGCTGGTGGACGACGGCTTTTCGCTCCTCGCCACGTCGGGCACGCAGCGCGATTTTGTGGCCCACGGGATTCCCTGCGGCCGGGTGAACAAAATGTCGGAGGGGCGGCCCAGCATTGTGGATGCGGTGAAGAACGGCAAAATCCAGCTTGTGCTCAATACCGCGGAGGGGCCGCAGGCCATTGAGGACTCCAGCCACATGCGTCGCGCGGCCCTCTTCCACAAAGTCCCCTACTACACGACGCTTGCGGGGGCACTCGCCGCAGTTGAGGGAATCGCTTTGCACGGGTCCGACGATCTTGAGGTGCGGCCCATGCAGTCCTATGTCAGCGCGCTGGTGTAACGGTGGTTGATTTTTGTGCATCCGCCGGTTGACAGTAGCAAGCCGGGCACGCTTCGGCGGCGTTTATGGAAAAAGTGGCGATGGAAAAGATCCCGATGACGGCTGAGGGCTATGCAAGCTTGGAGCGTGAGCTGAAACAGCGCACGTCCGAAGAGCGCCCCAACATCATCGCGGCCATCTCGGAAGCGCGCGCCCACGGCGATTTGTCGGAGAACGCTGAGTATCACGCGGCCAAAGAGGCGCAGAGCCACAACGAAGGCCGCATCCAAGAGCTTGAGGACATGCTGTCCCGCGCGGAGGTGATCGACCTCAAAAAGCTGTCGGGCGAGACCATCAAGTTCGGCGCGCACGTGACGCTGGTTGACGAGGATACGGACCAGGAAAAGTCTTATCAGATCGTCGGCGACGTGGAGGCGGACGTGAAGGCCGGCAGGGTGTCCATCTCTTCGCCCATCGCGCGGGCGCTCATCGGCAAACAGGTGGGGGACAGCGTCGAGGTGGCAGCCCCTGGCGGCGCCCGGGCCTACGAAATCACCGAGGTGCGCTGGAGCTGACGGCGCTTACGCAGCGCGGCGGATGATGTGCCGGCCGGCGAGCATCTCCTCGTTGACACAGGCACGCAGTGTTCCGTCGGCAAGGTAGTTCACGACGGTCTGCATGGCGATGCGGCGCATATCGGCCAGTGAATCCGGGCTGAAGAACGCCGCGTGAGGGGTCACGATCAAGCGCCCGTCCAGCCAATCCTCTGACCGCTCGAAGGCCGCGAGGAGCGGGTGCGCATAGTCCAGCGGCTCCGCCGGCAGCACATCCAGCGCAGCCCCGCCAATCCTGTCCTCCTTCAGAGCGGCATAGACGGCATCAAGGTCCATCGTCCCGCCCCGGGAGGTGTTGACGAGCACCATTCCGGGTTTCGCCGCCGCTAGAGCATCCCGCCCCACAAATCCGTACGTTTCAGTGGTGAGGGGGGTGTGGATGCTCGCAATGTCGCTCCACGAGAAGAGCTCGGCCAGGCTGTTTGCCCGTCGAAAGCCGAACGCCCGCTCAAGGCCCGGCGGGACGTAGGGGTCGTAAAAAGCAATCTGCGTTTCAAACGCCTTTGCCCGGAGCGCGGTCGCGATGCCGATCCGGCCCAGACCCGCGATCCCGAACGTCGCGCCGCGCAGCCGCCGCACGGTCCTTTGCTCTCGCGCATGCCAGCCCATGGCGCGGGTGCGCAGTTTTGCGTCGTAGGCCACAATGCCGCGGGTGAGCGCGAGGGCAAGGGCGAGGGCGTGGTCGGCAACCTCGGTCGTCCCGTAGTCGGGCGTAATGCACACGGGAATACCGCGGGCAGCGCACGCCTCGATGTCGATGTGGTTAAAGCCCACGCCCGCCTGCGCGACGATTTTGCAATTGTCCATCACGGCAACGTTCTGCCCCGTGACGGTATTGCGGCTGCGGCAGTTGATGAGGACGGTGCATTCGCGCAGAGAGCTTTCGGGGACCGACCCTTGCGTGGGAGTGCGCCAAACGGAAAAGCGCGCATGCGGTCCCGCGATTTCCTGCTCGATGTCTGGCGCGTGGTCGAACTGCGGGTCGATGATGAGGATGTTCATTGCCCGATTTGACCTCTCGCACCTTCGCCTTGCAAGCGACCGCGGTTGCCGCGCTCGCCATCTTCTGGGCTCTCAACTGGCCCATGATGAAGATCGGCCTCACCACGGTTGAGCCGTGGACCTTCCGGGCAGTGGTGGTGACGGCGGGCGGCGTGGGGTGCTTCATCGTTGCGCGGATCATTGGCGCGTCCATCAGGGTGCCGAAGCGCGAGCGGCTGCCGCTTTTGTGGGTGGGGCTGATGCAGGGCCTGCTGTGGAATGCGTTCTCCGGCTTCGGCACTGCGATGATCGAGGCGGGGCGGGCCGCGGTCCTTGCCTTCACCATGCCGGTCTGGGCGGTGATCCTTGCCATCTTGTTTCTGGGCGAGGCGGTGACGCGGCGGCGCCTTTTCGGCCTCGCGCTCGGTATGGCCGGCATGGGGCTTTTGCTGCTGCCGGCGCTTGAGGCCCTGGGCAGTTCCGCCGTCGGGGCGATGCTGATGGTGGGCGGCGCCATGAGCTGGGCTGTCGCCACCACAGTCGTGAAGAAGGCGAACTTTTCCATTCATCCGATGGTGCTCGCCGGGTGGCAGTTTGCCATCGGCGCCGGCCCCCTGATTGCCGCAGCCGTCATCCTCGGCCGGCCTTCCTCGATCCTTGAGGTGGACGGGGCGACGGCGTCCGCCATCATTTATTCCGCGCTGTTCCCGATGATTGTGTGCCAGGCGATCTTCTTCACCATCGTGAAGCGGCTGCCCGCTTCGCTGGCGTCCATGAGCACGCTGATGATCCCACCGCTCGGCGTCTATTTCTCCGCCGCCATTTTGGGCGAGCGGGTTGGTCCTGCCGAGTTTGGTGCGCTGGTGCTGGTGTCGGCGGCGATGGTGATGATCCTTCCAGGCTTCAACTGGCGAGCCATCCGCCGTCCACGGGAAGCGTCGCGCCCTGGATGAAGGTCGCCTCCGCACTCGCCAGGAAAAGCGCTGCGGAGGCCACATCCTGCGGCGTTCCGAGCCGGGGCCACGGGGTGCGGCTTTCTGAAAACGCAATCACGTCGGGGGCGATGGCGTGGCCCGTTTTGCCCGTCAGCATTTTGCCGGGGGCGATGGCGTTGCAGACGATTCCTTCCGCCGCATAGTCCCGCGCAATCTGTCGGGTAAGGTAGTCCACCCCCGCCTTGGACACGCCGTAGGAGCAGTTTTGCGGCGCCGCGACGATCCCAAGCTGCGAGGAAAGGTTGATGATGCGCCCCCTCACCTCACCGCGCTTTTCCTGGCCGATCATCTGGGCAATGGCGCGTTTGCAGCCATGGAAGGCGCCGGTGAGGTTGACGGCTAGCGTGCCGTGCCACTGCTCCAGCGACGTCTCTAGGATGGGTTTGGGCGTGTAGCGCGTGGTCATGGCGTTGTTGACCATCACGTCGAGCCGGCCGTGCGCGGCGACGGTCTCGCTCACCAGCGCGTCAACCTCCTCCCAAACAGAGACATCACAATGGATGTATTGCGCATCACCGCCCTCTGCCGCGATGGCCTCCACCGTGGGTGCGCCGCCCTCCCGCGGCTCTTCTGAGACGTCGGCGACGATGATGCGCGCGCCTTCTGCTGCAAATCGGCGGGCGGTGGCGCGGCCGAGGCCGGAGGATGCCCCAGTGACGATGGCGACGGTGTTTTCAAGGCGCATGGGTTCTCCGGGCAGTTTGCATGATGGTGTCGGCCCGGTCATGCTGCGGGTTCAGTCGGTGCTTGGCACTTTTCATGCTGACAACGCTTGGGCCAACGGGCAACACGGAGCTGCCACAGCCGATGACGCTGTTTCTGATCCGGCGAACGTTTCAGGGGATCGTCACGATCTTCGTGATGTCGGTCATCGTGTTCGTCGGCGTTTATGCCATCGGCAACCCCGTAGAGCTGTTGATCAATCCGGATGCCACGCCCGAAATCAAACAGGCTGCCATTGAAAAACTGGGCCTGGATAAGCCCATCTACGAACAATACTGGACGTTTTTGATCCGCGCGCTGCAAGGCGACTTGGGCAATTCTTTCATTTACGATGAGCCCGCGCTGCAGCTCATCCTCGCGGCCATGCCTGCGACGTTGGAACTTGCGCTGTTTTCCATGTTTCTTGCCCTCATTTTGGGCATTCCCCTGGGGATGATCGCCGGCTACTGGCCGGAAAGCACCGCGTCCAAGATCATTCTGACCAGCTCCATCTTCGGCTTCAGCCTGCCGAGTTTTTGGGTGGGGTTGATGCTCATCCTGGTGTTTTCGGTGGAGATGGGCTGGTTGCCGTCCGGCGGCCGCGGCGAGACGGTGAACGTTCTGGGGCTCCACCTCAGCGTTTTCACGTGGGACGGGCTCAGTCACATCTTCCTGCCGGCGCTCAACCTGGCGCTTTTCAAGATCTCGCTTGTCATCCGCCTGGTGCGCGCCGGGATGAAGGAGACGATGAGCCAGGATTACATCAAGTACGCACGCGCCAAAGGTTTGGCTGGGCCGAGGGTGGTGTTCGTCCACGCGTTCCGGAACACGCTCGTCCCTCTGGTCACGGTGCTTGGTTTAGAAATGGGTTCCGTCATCGCCTTTGCCGTGGTGACGGAGACGATCTTCTCCTGGCCCGGGATGGGCAAGCTGATCATTGACAGCATCAACTTGCTCGACCGGCCTGTGGTGGTCGCATACTTGATGATGACTGTGCTGATGTTCGTTGTCATCAACTTGATCGTCGACATCACCTATTCGGCCATTGATCCGCGCGTGCGGCTTTCGGAGCAAGACGATTGACCGTCGACGCCCATCACGAGCCGGCGGTCGTCGCGGAAGATGCCGAGGAGAAGACCGCCACCAAGTCGGCTGAAAAAGAGGGCTTTCGCCGCTTCGTCGCCGACTTTTGCGAAAGCAAGGTAGCCATCTTCGGCTTCTTCATGTGCATCATCATCATGTTGGCCGCGGTCTTTGCGCCGTTCATCACACCGCAAAACCCCTACGACCTCGCCTCGCTCGACATTATGGACTCCCGCCTGGAGCCCGGCGAAGTGGGGATGAGCGGCATGGTCCACATTCTGGGGACCGATGCCCAGGGACGCGATCTTTACAGCGCCATCATCTACGGCCTGCGCATTAGCCTCGGTGTGGGGGTCACGGCCGGGCTGATCGCCTTCCTTCTGGGCACCACCGTGGGGCTCACCGCCGCCTATTTCGGCGGCGTGGTGGACACGCTCATCAGCCGCGTCATTGAGTTCCAACTGTCCTTTCCCGCCATCCTTCTCGCGCTCATCATGCTTGCTGTGCTGGGTCAGGGGGTGGACAAGATCGTCATCGCGCTCGTCGCGGTGCAATGGGCCTACTTTGCACGAACCGTGCGCTCTTCGGCGCTGGTGGAGCGGCGGCGGGAGTACATCGACGCGGTACGCTGCCTGGGTCTGTCACACCCCAGGATCATGTTTGGGCATTTGATGCCCAACTGCATCTCCCCGCTCATCGTGGTGGCGACGGTGCAGGTGGCCTCGGCCATCGCCCTGGAGGCGACGCTGTCCTTCCTGGGCCTTGGCATGCCGGTCACTCAGCCCAGCCTCGGGCTCTTAATCGCCAACGGCTTTGAGTACATTTTGTCCGGCCGCTACTGGATGAGCGTCTTCCCGGGTATTGCGCTCCTCATCACCATCGTCTCCATCAATTTGGTGGGGGATCGCATCCGCGATGTGCTGAACCCGCGGCTCCAGCGATGAACACGCCTGCGCTGGAGGTGCAGAACCTCGAAACGCACTTCTTCACCAAAGCGGGCGTCCTGCGGGCCGTGGACAAGGTGAGCCTGACGGTCCCGCGGGGGGCCATTATGGGGCTCGTGGGCGAATCGGGCTCGGGCAAATCCGTCACCGGTTTTTCGCTCTTGGGTCTTGTGGATCCGCCGGGCCGGGTGGTGGGCGGCACCATCCGCATTGCCGGTGAAGAGGTCCAGGGGCTGGAGGCGCGCGCCATGCGCAGCGTCCGCGGCCGAAAGATCGCGATGATCTTCCAAGACCCCATGATGACGCTGAACCCGGTCCTGCGCGTGGACACGCAGATGACCGAGGCGATCCACGCCCATGAGCGAACATCGCGTCGTGCGGCCAGGGCGCGGGCGCTGGATGCGCTTGAGAAGGTGGGGATCCCTGCCGCGAAGGAGCGGCTGAAGGCCTATCCGCATCAGCTCTCCGGCGGCATGCGCCAGCGTGTTGCCATTGCCATTGCGCTCCTCAACCGGCCCGACGTCATCATTGCAGACGAGCCGACCACGGCGCTCGACGTGACGATCCAGGCCCAAATCCTCAACGAAGTCAGAGGATTGGCGCGGGACTTCGGCACATCGCTCGTTTGGATCACCCATGACATGAGCGTGGTGGCGGGCCTCGTGGAGACGATGTCGGTCATGTACGCGGGGCGCATCGTGGAGACCGGGCCGGTGGATGATGTGCTTGACCGGCCGCTTCACCCCTATACGCGCGGCCTGCTCGACAGTGTGCCTGAGATCGGCGAAACGCGGCGGCGCCTCAGCCCCATTCCCGGCATGACCCCTTCGCTTGCCAACTTGCCGAGCGGCTGTGCGTTCGCCCCGCGCTGCGGGCATGCAACGCCCATATGCGGCGCCGTGCCCGACCTGGTGGCCTACCGCGCCGGACAAAGCGCGCGCTGCCACCATGTCCTCGCACCAAGGGTTGCCGCGTGACGACGCCGTTGATGGAGCTTTGCGACGTCTCGCGCCGTTTCACCAAGAAGATCGACGTGGTGCAGAAGCTGGCGAATGTGGCCGGCGCGAAGTACCGCGACAGGACGGTGCACGCGGTGGACGGCGTGGACCTGCAAATCACCCCCGGCGAAGTGGTTGGCCTTGTGGGCGAGTCCGGCTGCGGCAAGTCTACCCTTGGGCGGGTGGTCTCGGGGCTTCTGCCCCCCAGCGGCGGCAAGCTGCGCTATCGCGGCAAGGACGAAGACACGCTGAACCCAGCAGAAAAGCGCGCCCGCACGGTGGGCGTTCAGATGGTGTTCCAGGATCCCATGTCCTCGCTCAACCCGCGCAAGCGGGTGATCGACACCATCGGCGAAGCACCTGTGATCCACGGCATTGTGAAGAAGGCTGAGAAGGCGGACTACACTGCCCAAATGCTGGAGCGTGTTGGCCTTGAAGCCGCGTACATGCAGCGCCTGCCACACCAATTCTCCGGCGGGCAGCGCCAGCGGGTGGGCATCGCAAGGGCGCTGGCGGTCAAGCCTGAGTTCGTCGTGTGCGACGAGGCCGTGGCCGCGCTCGACGTTTCCATCCAGGCCCAAATCCTAAACCTCTTCATGGACTTGAAGGATGAGTTCGGGCTCACTTACCTGTTCATCAGCCATGATCTCGGCGTGGTGCATCACATCGCCGACCGGGTGGTGATCATGTATCTGGGCCGGGTGGTTGAAAGCGCACCGAAGCGCGAGCTTTTTGCTGCGCCCAATCACCCCTATACTCAGGCGCTCCTGCGCGATGTGCCCCGCCTGAACCGCAGGCGCCAGGCCTACCAGCCGATCAAAGGTGAGCTGCCGTCGCCGCTGGACCCGCCAAGCGGATGCCATTTCCATCCGCGCTGCCCCACGGCGATGGACCGCTGCAAGACCGAAAGACCAGTGCTCCGGTCCATTGCGCCGGGCCGCCTGTCAGCCTGCCACCTCAACGAGATGGGCGGTTAGCCCAGAACGGGGCGCTTGCATCAGCGCCCCTAGAGCCAGAACGGGGCGCTTCCATCAGCGCCCCGAGAGGTTGGTTACGCGTCGCCGTCCTGGCGGATGGCTTCCAGTTCGATGACCAGCGGGACTTCATCTCCCACCAGGCCGCCTTCCAGCGCGTAGGTCATGCCCCAGTCTGAGCGCTTAATAGTCGTCGTCGCGGTGACGCCAACCACGTAGTTGTCGCCCCAGGGGTATGGGCCGATCTTGTTGAGCGTCACATCCAGCGTCACCGGGCGCGTTTCACCGCGTAGGGTGAGGTCGCCGGTGATCGTGCCGGTCGTGTCATCGATCTTCTCATTTCCCGTCATCACGAATGTGGCAACCGGATGGGTCTCCGCATCCAAGAAGTCGGCCGAGCGCAAATGACCATCGCGCCGGTCGTCATTGGAGAAGACGCTCGTGGTGTCGATCTCAACGTTAAGGTCTGACACCGTCAGCGCGTCTTCGTCGAACATGAAGCTGCCGGAGCCGCGCAGGAACATGCCCCACGTGGCGCCGAAGCCAATGTGGTCGGCGTTGAAGACCAGCGAGAAGTGGCTCTGGTCGATCTCATAGCGCTGCGGCTCGGCGGCGGCCGGCGCGGCGACGAGGGATGCGGCAACGAGCGCCGCGGCGATTGTCGGAAGGCGAAACATCGGTCTCTCCCCAAAACTATTTCTGACACGCGAAATGGAACACTTCGCGCAAGCGTCCACGGCTGCCCCCTCAATTGACGCAAAGGTCAAACGGTAAACGGCACGCCGCGCTGCTCCACTTTGACCTTGTCTGCCAGGTCGCCCAGCGCTTTCAGGAAGGCATCGGGCGTTTGGTCGATGATCGGGAAAGTGCCGTAGTGGCAGGGGACTATGGTGGAGAAATCGAAGAAGCGGCTGCAGGCGAGCGCCGCCTCCCGCGCGCCCATGGTGAACCGGTCGCCGATGGGCACGATGCCCACCTTCGGCGCGTAAAGCTCGTTGATGAGGGCCATGTCACCAAAGATGCCTGTGTCGCCCATGTGGTAGACCGCCGGCCCGCCGTCCTTCGGGGTGACCACGTAACCGACCGGATTTCCCATGTAGGTGAGCCCGTTGCCGGCCATGGACGTTGCGGAGGAGTGGAGCGCGTTCGCGAAGGTGACGGTGAAGGGCCCGCAATCAATGGTCCCGCCATGGTTGCCGGGGTTGACCTTCTCCACCCCCTGCCCGGCGAGAAACTGGCAAAGCTCAAAGGGGGCAACAACCTCAGCGCCCGTCGCCTTCGCAATGTCGATGGTGTCACCGATGTGATCGTCGTGACCGTGGGTGAGGAGAATGTGGGAGATCCCCTCAGCCGGCTCAGTCCAGCCGCCGTCCCAGGTGGGGTTGCCGGTCAAAAACGGGTCGATGAGGAGCGCCGTGTTGCCAA
>JBCDFB010000069.1:0-10245 GCA_039178655.1 Pseudomonadota bacterium
ACCAATCCTGGCGATTCCGATCTGCTGGTGAATGAGCAGCTGGACCGCCTGGAGCTTGACGAACTGAATGACGATCTGAAGGCGGACGGCAAAAAGCCCGCAGAGGGTGTGCCTGTGCTCCTGGGCATCACCAAAGCCTCGTTGCAGACCCGCTCGTTCATCTCCGCGGCGTCCTTCCAGGAGACCACACGCGTCCTCACCGAGGCGTCGGTGTCCGGCAAGGCCGATCAACTTGAAGGCTTGAAGGAGAACGTCATTGTGGGTCGCCTGATCCCGGCGGGTACGGGCGGCATGATTAAGCGCATCCGCGAAGTGGCGGCGAAGCGCGATGATCTCATCGAAGAGGCCAACCGGGCCAACCAGCAGGCGGCCGAAGGTGCTGCTATGATTGAAGATATGCGGAGCGCACCGCCCCCGGCGGCAGAGTAAGCCGCACGGCTCACGCCCCGCCTTTACAGTAAGAACAGGCCCGCCGGCACTTTAGCCGGCGGGCTTTTTCGTGCTCGCCGGCCGCGCGCCGCCCTTAAAGCGCAGCGCGAAGCAGGTGATGTCGTCGGCCTGATCGGCAGCTCCTTCAAACTTCAGGACGTCATCGCGCACAGAGGTGGCAACTTCGTGGGCGCTGAGACCCGCTGAGTGCTCTTCAAGATGGCTTGTGAGGCGGTTCTCGCCGTAGGCCCGCTCTTCCTCATCGAACGCTTCGGTGACCCCGTCAGTGAAGACGAATACGAGGTCCTCGGGCATCAGCGTCTGTGTGGTTTGGGGATAGCTGATGTCCTCCACCACGCCGAGTGCGGGAGCGCTGGCCCGTGGCAGAGCAACGACTTTGCCGCCGCGCACGAGGTAAGGCGGGTTGTGACCAGCATTGACGGTGGTGAACTCGCCGTTGGAGAGGTCAAGCACACCGTAAAACAGGGTCACAAACATCATTTGATCGTTGTCTGCCGCCAGAACCTCGTTCACCCGGGTGATGGTCTGAGCTGGTTCGCGGGCGCCGTCGGCGTTGGCGCGCACTAAGGTGCGGCTGATGGCCATGAAAAGGGCGGCCGGGACGCCTTTGCCGGAAACATCGGCCACGACGATGGCAAGGCGGTCCGGATCGATCAGGAATGCGTCGAAGAAGTCACCGCCCACCTCCTTTGCCGATTGCATGAGGCCGAAGACCTCGAAGGAGGGGTGCGGCGGGAGCTCCTTCGGCAGGAAGCTCGTTTGCAGGGCGCGCGCGATGTCGAGCTCCTGCTCGATGGCGGCCAGCCGCTCGCGGGTCGAAATAGAAGCGCGCAGCTCTTCGATGAGGTTTGTGAGCCTGCCGTGCTGGCTCGCAATGCGGTGCGACATGCGCTGGAGCAGCGTTGCAAGGGTTGCAAGCTCGGCGTGGGAGCGGGCCGTGCCGTCGTCCTGCGTGTTCAGCGCGCCTGAAAGATCGCCCAAAATCTCCGCGCGCCCGGTCTCGTCGAGCAGGGTGGCGAGCCTCTCCAGCTCGCGCCGGATCACCCGCTCCTGCCTGCGGCGTTGCCGGGCGATGGCGTCGTCCTGTTCAACCAGGCGCACCGCGTTCCGGCGAAAGACTGTCACGGCCTTACCGATGCGGGAAATCTCCGCCGCGCCGCCCGCATCGAGCGGTTTGGAGAAGTCGCCCTTGGCAAGGGCGTCAAGCGCGCTGACGGCGCCTTCCAAAGGTTTAAAGGCCTGGCGCATGACGAGGTAGGCGCCGATCACAATGATCACCGCGAGCATGGCGATCGCGATGAGGCCACGCGACTGGGTTTGCCGTGCTTCGGCCCGGCTTGCGGACACGTCCCGCAGCGCCACAAGGGTGCCGGCCCGCCCGCCTGCAATGTCAGTGAGTGGGATGGGCGCGGCAAAGTAGGACTGGGTGCCAACGTCGATGAAGCGCGGGGAGGAGAGACGGCGGTCAATGCTTGCCTGGGCGCGGCCCCAGAGTTCGGGGTCGGTCCCTGTTGCCAAGCGACCGCGGGGCGATAGGAGGTAGGCAGGCTCGCCCAATTCCCGCGAAAGGGCAGCAAGGAGATCAGACGCATCGGAGGAAGCGCTGACCGCGCCGACAATTTGTTCATCCACGATCACCGGCGCCACCGCGAGGATGACGAACCGGTCGGGCGTGTCTTGCCGGACGCCGCTTAGGCCGCCCCTGTCTGAGGAAAGGCGATCCAGCACTTTCTGGTCCACAAGGGGCCGGGCTGAAAGAAGCGGACTGTTGGCTGCAACGAAGCCTGCAGTGCGGTTGATGACCTGCACGGTTGCCTTGGTGAGATCGGAATCGACGATATCGGCCACCGCGACCCGCTCCAAATCGGGGGCCTCCCGCGCGAGGACTGCGGCGACCGCGGCGGCTTCATCTTCAAGCGCCGGCAGCCGTTGCTGGACAAGGCTCTCCCACAAAGACGTTTGCAGCGTAACGGCGATTTGCGCCAAGCGGTCTGCCTGTGATCGCTGCTCGGCTTGCCCGATGAGGTGGACGCCGCAGCCGATCAGCAGAATTGCGGCGCCGAGAATGAGCGTGATCCGTGTGCGCAGCAGCATTGGCTTAGCGGCCCGTCCGCAGGGTGAGCCACGCTGCCATGAGCACAGGGGGAACGAACACCACGCAAGCAGCGTCGGCCGGCGCTCCCACAGCGGTTGCAAGGGCCAAGGCGATACCGCCGAGCGCAACCCCCACAAACGAAAGTGGCGCAGCACCGGACTTCAGCGCGCTGCCCGCTCCCAACACGATGAGGCCGAACGCCAGCCCATAAAGAGGCGCTGTCACGGCGATCCCCGCCACTTCGGTAGCGCTTGCGATCACGGCCAGTGCGAGCGCCACGCACCCGATGGCGATCGCCAGATCGCGCACGCCTTGGGAGACCTTGGCGTTGCTCATGGATGCCGCAATCGCGGGGATGAATGCCGGGCCGCCGATGGCAACGGTCGCCAGAGCAAGGCCTGCGTAGTTTTCTTGGAGGACCCCGGCACTCAGCGTCACGTAGAGGTAGAGCGTGAGCGCGGCCGCGAGCGCGACCACAGCCATGGCCGGCGCAGGCGCGTTGATGCGCAGAAGACGTCTCGGCCGGCGTGGCTCAGGCAAAGGGGCCAAAGCCGCGGCCATGGCCGTCAGAACCATGAGACCGCCAACGGTGAGAAAGGCAAATCGGCGCCCCTCCGCCTCGGCCAGCAGTGCGCCAAGCGTGGGTCCTAAGACTGTCGCGGCCAGCAGGACGAGAGCCGCTTGAAAGGGTGCAACCGTGTCGGCGCCGCGCACGACGCTCAACCGCAGGATGCCGAGAACCCCCGCAGCGCCCACGACAGTCTGCGCAGCGGTGAAAAGATAGGGGTTGCGAAGCTCAAACGTGACCCCAATGGCCGCGGCCGCCGTGATGAGGGCGAGAAGCGTGAGCCATCGACCCGTCAGCGGGCCGGCGAGCCAAGCCAGCGAAAGGCCGATCAGCCCGCCGATGGCGAAAGCCACCATCACCCCGGCGATGGCGTACCCGCCAACGGCGTCCTGGACGCGGTCGGCAGCGAAGCTTGCCACCAGTGGTGCCTGCGCCAGGAACAAGGAAAGCGTGAGGAACGTCCACAGGAGGGGCTGTCCCTGCCGCGGCCGGACGCTGTAGGGCCGGGCAAAGCGAAAGCGGCTGAGCGGTTTGTAGGTTGCTGCAATCTCCTCGCGCAGCGCCTTGTCGGTGTCGAGCGCGCGCACCTCATCGCCGAGAAGCAGGAGCCTTCGCCGGTCCCGCGCGACGTTGGCGACGAGCTGTCCGGCGGCGCGGCCCATGGCCCGAACCGGGCGCCGCGACGGCTGCGCATACTCGGCGAGTGTTCCCCGAGAAACAGCACCACCGGCAGCGCCCAGACGGCTCGCGGCAAGCCCAACCCGTTCAAGTTGCCACAGCCTCAGCAAAACCGCGCAGAGGATTGCAAAGAAAGCCGCTGTGGCGAGGGCTCCCGCAATGATCTTTGCCACGGTGCCCTCGCTCAGAAGGCGCGATGGCGCGGCGAGGATGTAACCCGCCACACCTTCCGAGGAAACGATGGCGGCGCGGATGGACATGACCGCATCCGTGCCCGCCGGAACGGTGTGAAGCACTTCCTCCTGCGTATTGCTGACGGCGATTGCGTCCACCGTTCCGGCGGAGTTGACGACCGCTGAAAGGTAGGCCTCGACCCCGACCATTTCGGCGAGCGGGATGCCAGCGCTGATTGCAGCGCCAAAGTCCTCCGCCACCGCCTCGGCGAAGGTTTTTGCCGTGTCGGCGCTCGACAGGGAGAGCGTGCTGATTTCCGGCCGAAGGAGGACCAGCGCAATGAGGAGGTTGAGCGCAACAAGTGTAGCACCGGCAAGAAGGGCAAGACCCACCGCAATCCTGTCGGCCCGGCGGTGACCGCCAAGGTCACGAAGGGGCCCGAGGGCAGGTCCCGTTTCGCCGCCGGGGCGCACGTCAGACCCGTGCATCGAGCCGTTCCATGCGCTTTTGAGCGTCGGCAATTACCGCGCGGGCGTGTTCGGCGGCGTTCTTAGCAGCAAGGTTGGCCTCATCGAGCGAATCGGCCGGTTGACCACCGACTTTGTGGGCGCCGAGCACCGTCCAATCCCGCGCCGTGAGCGAGCGGTGGGCAAGCCCGGCGCATAGCGCGCCCACAAGCGCGAACGCGATGGACGGCAGCAACGTCTTGGACAGGACTTCCCGCCCAAGCGACAGCGGTGCTGGCAACTCACGCCGGTCAAGGATGATGGCCGCCCAACCGGCGATTTGGCCGAAATCGTTTTTCAAGGCGCGGCCCACTGTGACGCTTGTTGGCGTTTGCGTCCGCCATACGTCGCCGCGCTGCTCGTCAATGGCGCTCAGCCAGGCATCTGGAACGGGCTCGCCCACAGAGCCACGGTCCGTGGAGAAGATGGTGACCCCCTCGCTATTGAGGACATCGGCCGCGAGCACGGACGGGGCACGGGCCAGGATTTGTTCCAGCAGGGGGGGCGCTTTGTCCAACTCGGCAAGGGGCAGACCGAGAGCCAGGTTGCGCTCCAGCGCTTCCACCGTTCGGGACAGAAGAAAATCGTAACGGCTTTCGGCCAGTTGAGCTTGGGCGCGCTCCAGTGTACGTGCGGCAATAAGGCCATAGCTTGTCGCCCCCATGGCGATGGTCAAAAAGACGGCAAGTGAAACGGCAATTGATCCCATAACCTCCGTCTAACACCGGGGGGCGCCGGCGTCAGGCGGATTGAAATATTCCTGGTCGTTGCGTGAATTCAGTTGGGAAGGGGCTGGCAGCTTATGCGGGCGTTGAGTTTGTCGCTGCTGGCGGTTCTGTTGCCTTTGCTGGCTGCAGCGCTTTTGCTGGCCGCTTATCTAAACTACGCAAGTGTCCGCACAACTTATTTGAGCCTTGTGAGCGACCGGTTGGACGCCAGCGCCCGCCGCGTGGCGGCTGATGCGCAGACGGCGCTTTCCCTGGGCCTGCCGCTTGCTGGACAGAGCGCGCTGATCAGAGCCGCTGAGCGCGAAGTGGCGGCCGACGCGGTTGTGGGCCGGGTGGATGTTGTCGGGCAAGATGGGATCATACTGTTCTCCAGCGCCCCGTCTGCAGTCGGAGAACCCACCCAGGCATTTACCCTTTTGGGCTTTGTCGAAGCACCGGTTGTGTCGCCTTTCGGCACGCTGGACGGAGTTGTTACCGCAAGTGCTGATGGCGCCTTTGTGGCCGCAACGCTGCATGACGTGTTTTGGCGGCTGGCCAGCGGCGCCATGGCTGTGGTCTTGATCTGCGGAACGATTATCGCGCTGTCGGTGATCTTCGTGGTGCGCGTGCTAGTGGGCCGGCTCACCCGGACGCAGACCACTGCCCGCGGCGCACGCCTCCCCCAAGACGCTGTCACGATGGTTGAGGCGGTGGACGCCGCGCACAGGACCATCGAGGAGAAGCTTGCCCTGCGCACCTCGACCCTGGAGGGGGCGGCGGATGCGAAGGGCTGATATTGCCATCATCGCATTCGTCACCGCCGTTCTGCTGGGCGGGCTTGGATTGATTGCGTGGCAGTCGGCAGGGGCGGCCCAATCCACGTTGCTGCCGGCGTTGGAGCGCAAAGCGCTTGGGGTTTCCCGCTCCATCGCGTCGCTGGCCGATGAAGCGGTCGGCTATGGTATTCCGGTGGATGAGATCGTCGGCGCCGAAGCGGTGCTCCAATCAGCGCTTGACGAGAACCGCGAGTTTGCATTCGCACTCATTGAAGGGACCGACGGTCAACTGGTGGCGGTTGCAGCGCGCAGCGCCTTTGCCGATCCGGCCGCCCGCAGCACCGATGCAGCCTCCAGCATCAGCGCGCCCATCCTGCTTGGCGATGTGGAAGTGGGGCGTGTGGTGATTGGCGTTCCGCGGCAGGTCGCCGAAACGCTGATCAGGGACTTGTGGATCGATGTTCTGGTGCTCTTGCTGGTCGCCGTCCTCATTGCGTTGGAGTTGACCGCGTTCGCCTTCGCGCTTTCTGCTTCCCGCCGGCTGACCGGACTTGCGCGGCGGCTCGCAGCCGTCCGGGCTGGCGATTTCCGACCCCATGACGCCGTGGGCGGCACCGGTGCGTTGGCCGAGGGGATTGCCTCGGTCGACGAAGAGGTGGCGCGGGTAAGGCAGACGCACGCGGCATTGACCCGGCGCGCGCAGGAAACCGGAGACCGTGAGAGTGAGATTGCCCTTGCCGCATTGGACAGGCGGCACGGCCTCACTGCCTTGCGTAGCGATCCGCCCGTCACGCTGGTTGCTGTGCGCGCGCCCGTCTTCCTGTTCTTTTTTGCCGAGGAGATGACGCGGCCGTTTCTGCCCACATTCATTGCGCGGCAGGCGACGCCAGTCTTTGGCCTGTCCATCGAATTGGTCATTGCGCTGCCCATTGTGGTGTTCATGGCCATCGTCGCGCTGTCCCAGCCTTGGCTCAACACGTTGACCGAGCGGGTGGGGCGTGGGCGCGGGATGCATGTTGGCGCTGTGCTTGCCGCGTTTGGATACATCGGAACGGCTTTTGCCGAGACCTACGCCGGCGTGGTCGGCTTCAGGGCGCTGACGGCTGTGGGGTTCGCGGCAGTGTTTGTGGCAGCCCAAGGGTTTATCGTGGACCGGACGGAGGCGGGCCTGCGGGCAAGGGGCATCGGTATTTTCGTCTCGGCGATCATGGCGGCGATGCTGTGTGGGCCGCCCATCGGCGGTATCTTGTCGGACCGTTTAGGCGACACCACGGCCTTCACGATTTGTGCAGTCATGGCGCTTCTGGCGGCGCTGACAGCGATCGTTGCGCTTCCGAGCGATCGCAAAGGGCAAGCTGACACCGCCACCCGAAGCGTGCGCCTTTCGGACTTTGTGGCGCTGCTTCGGGTCCCTTTGATGGCCGCGCTCATCCTTGGGTGTGCGTTGCCAGCAAAGATGCTTCTCATCGGGCTGTGTTTTTACCTGCTGCCACTGGCCCTTGCGAGCCAGTTTGAGCCGGCGGCGATTGGGCGTGTGTTGATGCTTTACGGTCTTGCCATGCTGGTTGTGGTGCCGCTGATTTCCAGACTGAGCGATGGGGCCGGGCGGCGGGTGCCCTTTGTCATTGCGGGCGGCCTCCTTTCGGCAACGGCCGTTGGACACCTGTGGATCTGGCCTGAACCCTGGGGTGCGGCGCTGACGGTTTTGCAGATCGGTGTGGGGCAGGGGCTTTCCACAACCCCGCAGAGCGCGTTGGTGGGTGAGATCGGGAGGCGACTTGCCCCCCACCTTTCCGAAGGCGGGATTTACGGCGTGTTTCGGCTTGTTGAACGGCTTGGAACAGCTCTTGGTCCGTTGTTCGTGGCCGCTGTATGGACCATGTATTCGCAAACGGCTGCGGTGTGGAGCACCGCCCTGCTCGTCGCTCTGGGCTCGGCGATCTTCGGCCTCCTTTGGTGGTGGCCCAACACACGCACGGTCGCAGAACGGGGAGCAAACTGACCCATGGCTTACGCACCACTGCTTGACCGCCGCGCCTTTGTGGCCGGTGTTGCCGCCACGGGCGCTGCAGCATTTGGCCGGAGGAGCTTTGCGGCGGACGCTCCAACGATCTTTCAAATCACCTACCGCGGTGAGACCGACGTGGAGCGCGGCTTCAAGGACTATTTTGCCCAGCGCGGCATCGACGTGAACATCATCCATCGCAGCGCAGAGCTTGATCCGGCAAACGTCCCCGCAATTCTTGAAGAAGTGCGCGAGGTTCAGCCCGACCTCGTTTACACGTGGGGGACCCCGGTCACCATCGGCACGTTCGGGCGGGCAGCGGACGCTGATCCGAGCCTGCACATTTCCGATGTGCCGGGCGTCTTTACGATGGTCTCTGCGCCAGTTCGGTCGGGGGTGGTGCCGGATCGGTCGTCGTCCGGGCGCAACATCACCGGGACGTCCCACGTGGTGCCGCCGGAGCCCCAGATCCGCGCCATGCAAACCTACCGCGCGTTCCAGAAGCTGGGCGTGCTCTATACGCCCACTGAGCAGAACTCAAAGGCGATTGTCGGAGCGCTTCAGGCGTTGGCTGGCCCCATGAATTTCAGCCTCCTTGAGCGCACATTCCCCATCGGCGACGATGGCAGGCCGAGCGCCGACACCGCGGCTGAGCTTGTGGCAGAGCTGGCTGCCGAAGGTGCCCAGTGGCTTTATTATTTGCCGGACACTTTTTTGTCCTCAAACATCAATTCGGTCGCTCCCGTTGCCACCGAACTGGGCCTGCCGGGCTTTTCTGCGGTGGAGCGCCTGCAGAACGATGCGCTCATCAGCCTCGTGAGCCGGTATTATTCGTTGGGCCAACTCACCGCGTTCAAGGCTGAGCAGATCTTGTTTGAAGGGGTCTCCCCCAGCGACATTCCCATCGAGACGCTGCAGCGCTTTGCGTTGATCATCAACATGCCCCTTGCCAGGGAACTTGGCCTGTACCCGCCCCTTGGAATGCTCAGCTACGCCAACGTGCTGACCTGACGCGGCATGGACAGCATTGCCATCCGGTCCGGCGGTGCGCTGACGGCAGTCGACCTGAAGCCGGGCGACGTGGACGAGATTTACGAGCTTTATCTTAGTGCCCTTTCCGCGGTGCCGAACCCGGCTGCAGTGCGCACCGACGAGCCGTCGTTCTTCCAGGAAATGTTCGACGTGGGCGGCGAGATATTGGGCCTGCGCGGCTCGGACGAGAGGCTGCTGGCCTATGGTGTGATCCGCCCTGAACTCGCCAGCGAGCAGGACCGGTTCGGCCTTTCCGGCCTTGTCCCCGAACATGCCGGGCTTTGGGTGTTGGATGGGTCGGCCGTCCGCCCGAACCATAGGCAACTGGGACTGCAGCGGGCCATGATTGAGCGGCGCTTGTTGCGACTTCGCAGCAGAGGCATTGGCTTTGCTATTGCCAAGGCCTCGCCGGGCAACCTTCCGTCGAAGCGAAACCTCTTAAAGCGCGGCTTCGCGCTCGTCGCCAAGATCAAGAAATCCTACGGCTGGCGGTACGTTCACGCCAGGCGGACGGCAACGCCGGTTGTGGCCGATGGAGAGGGCGAATGGATTGCTTCCGGAGACCTTAGCGCAGTCGATCTGCGGTTTGGGCGTGGGGAAGCGGCGTTTGCGTGCAGGGTCGGTGGGGACGGACTGCCGCTTTTGAAGTTTTGCCCCTGGAGCGGCTCGCTCTAAGCGGCCCTGTCAGATGGCGTCGGCTGCGTCTTGCGCAGTGTCGCGGACTTCAAACAGCCCGATGAAGCCGGAAATCTCAAAAACCTCGCGGATTGACGGCTGCATGCCGCACAGGGCGAGAGTTCCACCGCCACCCTTCAAGCGTTTCCCAGCAAGCAGGACCACACGCAGGCCGGCACTTGAGATGTAGCCAACATCGGAAAAGTCCAAGACCATCCGCGTGGCGCCACCTTCGACGGCTTCAATGACGGTTTCCTGGAATTGCGCGGCCGTGGAGGAGTCGATCCGTCCTGCCGGCGCAATTACACTGGCGCCGCCGATCTCATGCCGAGCGATCGTAAGCTCGCTCACGGCGCCTCCTTTTCGATGTTGATGGTGAACGTCAGAACGTTACGGCCGTCGTTGAACTGATATTCTAGATGGTCCGTCATGGACCGCACCAAGTGTACCCCCAGTCCGCCAATCTCGCGCTTTTCAAGGTCAGCTTCCGGGTCGACCGGTCCGCGGGAAAGAGGATCGAATGGGGCAGCGTCGTCTCGCACGGCGCCGCGGATGGCATCACCTTCTCTGCCGATGGTG
>JBCDFB010000070.1:0-10193 GCA_039178655.1 Pseudomonadota bacterium
AGCGGGGCGAGCAACGCCTCCCAGTCGGCGAACGACTTTTGCGCTGTGAGGCGCTCCACTTCCGCTTCGATGGCGTCGCGGTTGCGCACGCGCGCTGCATTGGTGGCGAACCGCGGGTCCTCAGCCAGCGCCGGCGCGCCGGCCTCCTCGCAGAACCGGGCAAACTGGGCATCGTTGCCGATAGCCAAGATGAAGAAGCCATCCGTCGCCGGAAAGGCGTTGTAGGGCACGATGGTGGGGTGCCCGTTGCCGAGCCGCACCGGTGTCTCGCCGGTCATCAGGTGCGCGGTGCCCTGGTTGATGAGCCACGCAAGCTGGGTGTCGAACAGCGAAAGGTCGATGAACTGGCCTTTCCCGGTCGAACGTTTGTGATGGAGGGCAGCGAGCATGGCGTTCGCGGCATACATGCCAGTCATCACGTCTGCGATCCCCACGCCCACCTTTTGTGGGCGCCCACCTTTCTCGTCGCGTTCGCCGGTGACGCTCATGATGCCGCCGCGACCTTGGGCCATGAAGTCGTAGCCAGCATGAGCTGCGAGCGGCCCGGTCTGCCCATACCCGGTCACAGAAGCGTAAATGATGCCGGGATTTTCCGCTGACAGCGACGCGTAGTCGAGCCCCAGCTTCGCCGCACCGCCCACCTTGAAGTTCTCAATGGCAAAGTCGGCCTGCCGCGCAAGGCGCTTGATGACGTCCACCGCTTCCGGCTTGGAAAGGTCCAGCGCGAGCGAGCGTTTGTTGCGGTTGGCCGCGAAATAATAGGCGCTTTCGGCTGTGTCATCACCGAGGCTGTTCTGCAAGAACGGTGGCCCCCAGCGGCGGGTATCATCGCCCACCCTGGCCCGCTCCACCTTGATGACGTCGGCGCCCATGTCGCCCAAAAGCTGCGTTGCCGTCGGACCTGCAAGGATGCGCGAGAGGTCCAGGACCAGAAGACCGGCGAGGGGTCCCGTGGGCGGCGGTGTCGGCGCTGACATGTTTTGCGGCCTCTCGTTGCTCGCTGGTGTGCTACCGAGTGCGTCAGCGGGGCGAAGTCAACCGCAGACCATGAGCCCATTCCACACGCTGTTTTCCGGCAGACGGCAGAAATCCGTGAACAAGCCCTGGTGCGGCCTGCCCGGCGCACGCTTCGTGCTTGCGCCGCGCGCACCGCGGTTCACACACTCCTCATTGTGTTTGATCCGCGAACCGGAGAGTGCGCTTTGCGGCCCGCAGCGTTCTACTATCACGCTCCTGCAACCATCGATGAGGCGCTTGACCTCCTGGCTGTCCACGGGGCCGACGCACGGATCATTGCCGGCGGACAAAGCCTCGTGCCGGCCATGTCGGCGCGCCTTGCCCGACCGGCACACCTCATCGACATCAACCGCGTTGCCCATGCGGAGCGACCGGCTGTTGCTGCAGGACGGCTTCGGATCCCTCCCCTTGCCCGGCATATCGACTTTGAAAGCGGTGTTGTTGAAGGCCCCCTGGGCCACATCCTGGCCGCCCTCCACAAACATGCCGGCCCCTTGCCTGTCCTCATGCGCGGCACGTTCTGCGGAGCGATCGCCCACGCAGACCCTGCCAGTGCCTGGTGCCTGGCAGCTGTTACGCTCAACGCGGAGATCACGGTGCGGTCCAAATCAAGGGGTGTTCGCACTGTCCCCGCCGCCACTTTCTTCGAGACCATCGAGGTGACCGTGGCGGAGGACGATGAGATGGTCGTTGAGGTGCAGATTCCGCTGCCTGATCAATTTGTCCGCTTCGGCTTCTCCAAAGTGGCGCCCCACAGCAATCACTACGGTGCTGCCTCGTGCCTGTGCGTTGCCGAAATCGATGACCGCCGCGCATTTAACGTGCGCCTGGGCGTCGGCGCGGTCGAAGACGTACCAAGGCGGCTGACGGACGTTGAGGAGCTGCTGGAGCGAGCCACACCCGGTATCGCCGTGATCCGCGAGGCGGCCGCCCTCGCCGCGTCATTCGTGTCGCCCATTGAACAGCCAGGCATCAACGCACGGGACCAGCGGGAACTCACCCAAACCGTCGTGCGGCACGCATTGGAGGAGGCGCTGCTATGAGCGGCTCGCGGCCCGTGGAGCGCAAAATCCGCATGTCCTTCGAAGTGAACGGCGAGGCCCTCACCATCGTGGTGGAGCCTCGAACCACGCTGGCCGATGCCCTGCGCGAGGCCTGCGGCCTCGCCGGCACGCCGCACACAGGCGGCGGCGAGTGCGGCGGGTCAACCACGGTACTGGTGGACGGGGAACCGGTGTTCGCCTCGCTTATGTTTGCCGTACAAGCCCATGGAACCAGCGTGCGCACCGTGGACGCGCCTGCCGGCGACAGGGTTCTGGATGCTGTCCGCAGCGCCTTCAAAGAGCACGGTGCAAGCCGATCCGATCCCTCAATGGCGGGCTACGTGATGCAAAGTGTCGGTGCTCTGGAGCGAAATCCTGACCTTGACGATGAGGGTGTCGAAGACCTTCTTGCCGGCGGGTTCAGCCACGAAGGACAGTACGACAGCGTGGCCGCTGCCATTCGCACAGCCCGCACACTCGCGAAGCGTGCCGCATGAAGAACCTCGGCCGATCCGTCCCCCGATATGGCGCCGACCGCAGGCTGCGCGGGGACGTGCGCACGGTGGCTGACATTGCATTGCCCCGTTGCCTCGATATGCGGCTCGTCCGCTCCGCAACGCCGTTCGGACGCCTCGTTTCCGTGGATTGTGCGGAGGCGCGCGCGCTGCCCGGCGTTGCCGCGGTCTGGTCCAGTGCGCAGCTTGCAGCGTCTGCGCTTCCCATCAGAGTGCTTGGCTCCGGCGCACTCGACCCGTACCGCCAACCTCTCCTCGCCGGCGATATGGTGCGTTACGCCGGAGAACCGGTCGCCGCAGTATTCGCTGAGACGGCCGCCATTGCCGAAGATGCCGCAGAACTTGTGGCCGTTGAGGTGGAAGCGGATACCCCAGTCCTTGATCCCGTGGCCGCGGCATCTGTCCTCAGCGGCGACCTGCGCGCGACGGAAGCCACAACGATCCGCAAAAGCTTCGGCGATATCCACCTTGCCGTTCACAATGCCGACAAGGTGGTCGAACGGCGGTTTTCCGTCGGCAGGGATGCGCCCAGCTTCCTGCCGCAGCGGGCAAGCCTTGCCTGCTGGTGCCAGGCGCGTGAGGTGCTGACCATCTGGGCGGGCTGGCGTGCGGTGGAGGAAACAAGGGTTGCCGTGTCCGACGCGTTGGGCCTGCCGCTCAGCGCAGTGGAGATCCGTGCCCCTGACATTGATGGCCGCTACGGGGCGGGGGCTGAGCTGAGCGCTGAAGATCTGTTGTGCGCCCACGCCGCATTCGCGCTTCGGCGGCCGGTGCGCTGGCTGGAGGATCCGGCAGAGCAAATCTCAGCCGGACCTCACGCCCGCGGGATCGAAGCCGTGGCGCGGATCGCCTTCTGCGAAGATGGGCAGTTTCTGGCGATGGACGTGGAGTTCTGGTGCGATCAGGGCGCCTACGTGCTGCCCGACGGGCTCATCGCGCCTGACCTTTTTGCAGCCATGCTTCCCGGTCCCTACGCGCTGGAAGCCTACCGCGCTGTGGGCCACGTGCGGATGACCAACAAACCGCCGACATCCGCCGTACGCGGTGCTGGCCGTGTGGAAGCGGCTTTCGTGCGCGAGCGTTTAATGGACACCATCGCGCACGAATGCAGCCTGTCCGTAGACGCAGTCCGTCGGCGTAACTTTGTTGCGGCTGATGCTGTTCCGGCTGACCGGCATGTGGATGCGCTGAAGTCCCGGGTCAGCCTGGACGGGTTGCGCCTTGGTGAGTTGATGGACATGGCGGAGAAACGCTTCGCGCTCGACGTGGTGCGTCGGCGTGCGCACGACCGGCGTGTGCGCGGTCTCCTCTCGGGTCTGGGCACGGCCGTTTTCGTCGAGCCCTCGGGGCTCGGACCCGTGGACCGGGCCCACCTTTCTGTCGACCACAAGGGCAACCTGGAGATCATCACGACGGCGGCGGATTGGGGTCAGGGCACGTTCGTGGCGTTCGCTCAGATTGCTGCTGACATTGTCGGCATCGAGATGGAGCGAATCCGCGTGCGGGGCGGCGACACCTGCCGCATCGCAGGCCGCGGCGCGACGCTGCTTTCCGGTCGCACGGTGGTGACAGGAACGGCCGTGCAAAACGCCGCGGAGGTTTTGCGCGAGAAAATCCTTGCTGGCGCTGCGGTGATGATGGGCGTTCCGGCCGAACGGCTTGCCATTCGGGCGGGCCGGATCCGCGAAGCGGACAAGCATTTCGGCAAGCAGATCGACGTGGGAGAGGTGGCACGCGCGCTGACGCCGGGCTTGCCGCTCAGCGATGGCACCGGCCTTTACGCGGAAGGCACCAACGAAGTGGGCGCCATGACTTACCCTTATGGTGTCGCCGTCGCCGCGGTCGAGATCGATCCGCACACCGCCTTCGTAAAGGTCACCCGCGCGTCAGTTGCCTACGACGCCGGCAACGTCATCAATCCACAGCTTGCAGAGGATCAGCTGGTGAGCGGGCTCGTCCAGGGCGCGTCAGCCGCCCTCTACTCCATGTTGGATGGTTGGGACGGGTCAGGCAGCGCCCCATTCACCTTGCGCTGTGCCGGCGCTGCGGAACGTCCGGCGACTGAGGTGCTGCTTGCCGAGGAAACACCCACGCCCCTCAACCCGCTCGGCATCAAGGGTGTCGGCGCCGGTGGCATCGTGGGCATCGGCGCTGCCATCGCTCAGGCGGTGGACGATGCTTTGCAGACACCGGGCTTCGTGGAGCACCTGCCCGTTTCTTCAGCCGCCATCCGCGCTCATCTTCGCGAACGGGCGCAGCAAAAGCATGCTCCTGTCGAAGAGCCCCGCGACGCGGAATTGATGATCTAGGCAATCCAGGCCGCTTTCGATTGCGGGCGCCTACGCACCATATCGAGCCGGCGCGTAGGGCAGCGGATCCGTGAAAGTTTCGCTGCCGGTAATCATCTGGGCGAGCAGTTCCCCGGTAGCTGGGCCGAGTGTGAAGCCAAGGTGGTGATGGGCAAAGTTTGCCCACAGACCCGGCACTTTTGCGATGCGGCCAACCATGGGCAACAAGTCTGGCATACATGGCCGGCTGCCGAGCCAGGGTTGCGATTCTACAGCCTCGCCTATTGGAAAAAGCCCCGACGCCAGGCGTTCGACCTGGGTGATCTGCACCGGCGTCGGCGGGTCATCTCGCCGCGCAAACTCCGCCCCTGTGCTCACTCGGATCCCGCGCCGGTTGGGCGAGAGCACAAAGCCGGCGTCCTCGTCCACAACCAGGCGGCCGAGCACGGCGTTGCCCTTGGCGCGAAAGTGCCGGTGGTAGCCGCGCTTGACGCCCAGCGGGATCCGCACGCCGAATCGCGAGAGAAAATCGGCCGACCACGGCCCCAACGCCACGACAACCTCCCGTGCCCGCACCGCGCCGAGGACAAAACCAGCGCCGTCCCGCTCCAGTGCGAACGCATCCGCACTCACAATCTCCCCGCCCTCATCCTCAAAGAGGCGGGCATAGGCCTCGCCCAGATCTCCAGGGTCGTCGATCTTCACTGGCTCGCTGAAGTGGAGCGCACCGGCGAGATCGGCACAAAGATGTGGCTCGAGCGCTGCGACGGCATCACGGCCCAATACGGTTGACGGGATTGCGAACGTGTCGCGGACCTGTTCCTCTGCGCGGGCGGCGCGTTCCAAGGCCGCGCTGTCGCGGTAGACGCGCAGATAGCCGCCCGGTTTCCAAAGGTGGAGCGCCTGCGCCCGTTCCGTAAGCCTCCGGTGGCTGGGCACGGCACGGGCGACGAGAGGCGCGTTGGCCCGGGCCGTTTTCATGACGCTCCGCACGCCAGAGTTCGCCGCGTAGCGCACCAGCCAAGGCGCAGTGGAGGCCAAAGCACGCCAGGCAATGCGTGCGTCCGTCCGCCGTCCGGTCAGGGTGCCGAGCACCACGGACAGGTCCCTTGGAAACGCGTAAGGCATCACCGCCTCAGCCTGGATAAGACCCGCGTTGCCGTAAGATGTTTCCTGGGCCGGGCCGCGCCTGTCCACCAGGGCCACCGAGCGGCCGTGAGAAAGGAGCGCAAGCGCTGTGCCGAGCCCGACCATGCCGGCACCGAGCACCATCACGTCGAACTGCTTCACGCTGCCCCCCTTGCACTATCGCGCCGCCGCGGACCACACTCCCGCCAAACGGCGATGGAGGGACCGTGCCGCTCGACCTTTCCGACAATGCCCAGGAGGTCAACGCCCACCAGGCCGCACCCGATGCACGCAACGATGCTTTAAAGCTCTACGTCAACGGTCGCATCGTTCCTAAGACCGAGGCGGTTGTCTCGATCTATGATTCTGGCTTCATGCTGGGTGACGGCATCTGGGAGGGCGTGCGGCTTCACAACGGGGTCTGGGCGTTCCTGGATCTCCACCTGGACCGGTTGTTTGAGGCCTCACTTGCCCTTGACCTCGACATTGCCATGAGCCGGGAAGAGCTGCGCAAAGCCTTGGACGATACTGCCGCGGCAAACGGCATGGTGAGCGACGCCCACGCCAGGCTCATGGTCACGCGGGGCGTGAAATCTGCCCCCTTTCAGCATCCGGGCTTTTCCCGCTCCGGCCCGACCGTTGCCATCATCGTTGAGCATTCGCGCCCTGCGATCCCCCGGCCGATCCGCCTTGCAAGCGTTGCGCACCACCGCGGCCTGCCGCTCACCCAAGATGCAAAGCTCAACTCCCACTCAAAACTCAACTGCATTTTGGCCTGCATCGCGGCGGAGAAGGCTGGCGGCGATGAAGCGCTGATGTTCGATCCGTTTGGTTTTGTAAATACGACCAATTCCTGCAACTTCTTCATCGTCCGGCGTGGCGAAGTCTGGACCTCAACCGGCGACTACTGCATGAACGGCATCACCCGTGGCCATGTGATCGCCCTTTGCCGCGACAACGGCATCCCGATTTTTGAGCGCAACTACTCGCTCGTCGACACCTACGGCGCTGACGAAGCGTTCATGACCGGCTCCTTCGGCGGGTTGACGCCGGTGGGCAGTATTGACCAGCGGAGCATGCCAGCTGCCCCGGGCCCCATGACCGAGCAGCTTTCAGCGCTCTACAAAGACCTCATCGCCCGGCACTGCGGCGCTGGCGCGTGAAATGCATCACAACCAGAAAATCCGTTGAGGAGGACTCGAATGCTCAAACAAACATTGGCGGGCGCGCTTGCGCTCGGCCTTGCCGCCGCGCCGGCCTTTGCCGACGTCGGTCCCACCGTGCAGCAAATCAAGGATCGCGGGTCGCTCCTGTGCACCGGCCATAACGGGTCCTACCTCGGCTTTGCCGAAGTGGACGACAATGGCGAGTGGTCGGGCTTCGACATTGAGTTTTGCAAAGCCCTTGCAACCGCTATCCTTGGCTCACCCGATGCACTTCAGATCATTCCGGTCTCCTGGGCGCAGCGTTTTCCGGCACTGCAGTCCGGTGACATTGACGTCATCATCAAGGTGACGGGCTGGACCATGAGCCGCGACACGGAGCTCGGCCTTCAATTCTCGCGCCCCTACTTCATCGGGCCGACGAACATCCTGACCCGCACGGAACTTGGCGCGCAGTCCGCTGCAGACCTTGAAGGGGGCGTCTTCTGCATCAACGCGGGCACCTCCATCGAGCGCATCGTTGCGGATTGGATGGGCGCTCGAAACATTGAGTACGAATCACTCACCTTCGAAAAAGCTGAAGAACTGCGTGCTGCCCTCTACGCCGGTCGCTGCGACGCGCTGGCAGGCTTTGGCCCCTTCCTGGCGGCGACGCGGTTCAACGCGCCGAACCCGGAGGATTTCGTGATCCTTGAGGACGTTCTGGCGCTTGAGCCTGAGTCCATCGCAGCCCGGCAGGGTGACGATCACTTCATCGACGTGATCAACTGGATGGTGCACACACTGCTCTTTGCGGAAGAGAATGGCATCACCCAGGCCAACGTCGACGAGATCCGCGCCAATCCTCCGTCCTCTTCCGTGGAACGGATGCTTGGGGTGTCCCCTGGCTATGGCGAACGCCTCGGCCTGCCGGACGACTGGGGCTACAACGTCATCAAAGCCGTGGGGAACTACGGCGAGATCTATGACCGCACCGTCGGGGACGGCTCGGTCTACAAGCTGCCGCGCGGCCTCAACAACTTGTGGTTCAACAACGGTCTGCTCTACACGCTCGTGCTTGATTAAACGCGCGTGCTGCGCCTTCTGAAAAACCGCAAGGCGCGGGGGTGGCTGATCCAAATCGCCACCCTCACCATCGCGGTCGGTCTCGTGGCGACCTTCGTGCTGACCGCCCGCGAAAACCTTCTGAACCAGGGCATTGCCACCGGATTTGGCTTTTTGGAGCGCTCCACCGGCTGGCCCATCTCCTTCGCGCTCATCGACGTCAGCGACCGGTCTCCCTACTGGGAGATGCTCCTTGCCGGCTTCCTCAACACTTTGCTTGTGGGCATTCTGGGGATCGCCTTGGCAACGGTGGTGGGCGTCACCGTTGGCCTGATGCGGATCTCATCGAACTTCATGCTCAATCTTTTGGGCACGATCTTCGTGGAAACCTTCCGCAACATTCCGCTGATTTTGCAGGTCATCTTCTGGTACGCGCTGCTCACCCATCTGCCACGGCCGCGCGATGCGATCGACATTGGCGGCGCCGTCTTTCTCACCAACCGCGGATTGATCCTGCCTGCCTTCGACATGAGCGGGCTCGACGTCGTGATCCTGGTCGCGGCCATCATCGCATTGGTGGTTCTGGCCGCGCGCTATGCCGAGACGCTTGGAAGCCGTGTCGCCTGGGGCAGCGCAACCTGTGTAGCGCTGGTGCTGTTTCTCGCGCTCCTGTTTTTTGGCCGCACTCCGGATGCTGCGCTGGTCACTTTGCCGGAACTGCGGGGCCTCAGGTTCGTGGGCGGCTTTACAATCAAGCCTGAATTCACCGCACTTCTCATCGCCATCATGGTGTTTGGCGGCGCCTACGTGGGCGAAATCGTCCGGGCGGGCTTCCTGTCGGTGGACCGGGGGCGGATTGAAGCGGCGTCCGCGCTGGGCCTTTCACCGTGGCAGGTGAACCGGTTCGTGCGCATTCCCCTGGCCATCCGCGCAATTCTGCCGGCCCTCTCCAATCAGTATATTTGGCTGATGAAGGCGACGACCCTTGGCATTGCCATCGGCTTTCCGGACTACTTCATGGTGGTGTCCACCTCCATCAATCAAGCGGGTCAAGCAATTGAATTGCTTGCGCTTTTGATGGGTGGCTTCCTGCTCATCAACTATGTCATGGGCGCGAGCCTCAATCGCCTCAACGCAGCCATTGCACTGAAGGGGCGCACATAATGATCACACGCGCGCCCAGCAGTGCTCACGCCGCATTGACCGGGCACCGGTTGCTGAGCGCCATCACCGGGACCACGTCCAGGATCCCTGAGGACTGGCCTGGAGATGGACGTGACCAAGACGCAGCGTATGGGTGTTCGTCTGGCGATTGTCTGCGCGATGGCGTTTGCCGTTGCGGCCTGCAACACCGCGGGCGACCGGCAAATCGACTACAGCCGCGTCGGCTTCGAGTCCGACGACGGAAGCCGCTAAACCAACCAGCCTACAATCCTGCCCGCTCATCGGCGGGCGGATCCATCCACGTTCAACACAATAGGCTTGGCAGCTTGGCAAATTGCGCAAGCTGTCATGCCAGAACTCCCCCCAGCAGCGCGTGGTCCGCCGACGCCGTGAGGGGGTCGTGAGCCTCGCACTGGAGCGTTCCGCGGAGGCGCCGCCTCCTGTGGATGGCGGCTTCCTCGCGTGGGCGCGCCGGCGCCTTTTCGCCAACACGCTCGACACCATCGTCACGCTGACATTTGGTGCATTAACGCTGTGGTTGGCGGTCACGCTCATCAACTGGGCCTTCGTGGGCGCAGTGTGGGACGCCACCAACGCCGAGGCGTGCCGCGACTCAACGGGTGCGTGCTGGGCCGTGATCGATGCCCGCGGCCGGCTGATCCTGTTCGGCCTTTATCCCTACGAACAACAATGGCGCTCGCTGCTTGCATGCCTTGTTGTTCGTAGGGATAAAGGCCGAACAGGATCAGCCGGCCGCGGGCATCGATCACGGCCCAGCACGCACCCGTTGAGTCGCGGCACGCCTCGGCGTTGGTGGCGTCCCACACGGCG
>JBCDFB010000071.1:0-10167 GCA_039178655.1 Pseudomonadota bacterium
CCTCAACAAGGACGGCAACGCCGCCCGGGCCGTACCCCTCGTAACGCACCTCTTCGTAGTTGGCGTCCTCGTCACCGGCAGCCTTTTTGATGGCGCGTTCGATGTTGTCCTTGGGCATCGACTGGGCTTTTGCGGCGGCCACCGCAAGGCGCAGACGCGGGTTCATGTCCGGATCCGGCGTGCCCGTTTTGGCCGCCACGGTGATCTCGCGAGAGAGCTTGGAGAACAGCTTAGACCGCCGGGCGTCCTGGGCGCCTTTGCGGTGCATAATGTTCTTGAACTTGGAATGGCCTGCCATGGTCCGCCCCTTTCTTCGCAGAAAGATTTAGAGCGGGCCGGACCATTACGGAAGCGCCTGGCGCTTGTCAGTGGACGGTCACCCGGCAGTCGTCGCGCGCATGGGGTGAGGCCAGCAGCCCAAACACCTTGAACCAAAACTCACAATCTGAGATTTCGCCGGTCGCCATGGCTTCACAGGCTCGCGCGACCGCTTCCAGCGCCGCGGTGGCGCCATGCAGGCACTCCATCTGGAACGCTGCGTCCTGAACGCGGGCATCAGTGCGCCAATCTACAGCGTTGAAGAAGTTCTGAAGCTGTCGGCCAAGTGCCGCGATTTCGTTGTCCGTGGTGCTCATCGGGCAACCCCAAATCCTCATCCTGCAATTCTTCTACTGTAGATCGATAGCTCCATCCCTGGCACTATCCTCATCTTGGGGAGTGTGATTCGATCGGAAATCAATCTATGGTCGAACCGTCGCGAGAGGCTCGGGAAATCCCGTTAAAGGCCAAGCGCAGCCGCAGCGCGGATGGGGACGCTTCCGTACTTGCCGCGGAGGCCATCACCCTCATTGCTGAGCAGCGGGGCATGGAGCGAACGGTGACGGCCGTCCGCGACGCCTTTCAGATGAAGCACTTGAGCTACCTGGCCGCCCGCTACGGCAGTGACCCGTCAAAGGATCCTTACGTTCGCTCCACTTATCCGGCCCTATGGATGGCCCGGTACCTCATGAAACGGTACTGGCGCATTGACCCCGTCATTCGCGAGGGGTTCCGGCGCAATGCGCCCTTTGATTGGCAGGACGTGGACCGCACAACGCCGGCCGTCGCGGCGTTCTTCGAGGATGCCGCCCGCTTCGGGGTGGGACAGAACGGTCTCCTCCTGCCGCTCAACACGACTGCCGGACAGCGCGGGATCATCTCCATCTCCAGCGACCTCACCGGCAGCGCCTGGGCAGATTACAAAAGCGCGTTCTTGCCTGATTTTCTGGAAGTGGGCTCGGCGCTGCACCGCCGCGGTGTGTTTGAACTCTTCGGAACCGAACTGCCGCCACGGCTTTCCCCGCGCGAGCGCGAGTGTCTGCGGTGGGTGGCTGAGGGAAAGGAAGTCCCCGACATCGCCATCATCACCGCGCTGTCGGAACACACGGTACGCACGTATCTGAAAAGTGCGCGCATGAAGCTCGGATGCGGGACAAAGACCCAAGCTGCCGTGAAGGCGGAGCGGCTCGCTCTCCTTAATGACATCCCCAATGCGCCTGAAGCGTAGGCAAACGCGAACCAGCCAGCCTGCATGATGGCGAACGGATCAATGCCCAACATCAAGCCGCTGCCAGCATCGGATGCGGGGGCTTGCAAAGGATGGGTGCGGCTTGGCAAAGGCGCCGCCTTGCTTGTGCCAGAACGGTCTCGCTCACCTCAGTCACGCCAAGAAGAACGGGCACCGAGAACGCATCGCTCCGGCCGATGACGTCAAACGTGACGCCCATGCGCCGCCACATGCGCTGGCGCAGGGGATCAAAGTTCGCCAAGTAGGTCTCCACGCCGGCCGACAGGCCGAATTCGAGCGCTGCCACGTGGAGCGAACGCAAGATCGCCATGCGCTGATCGCACAGGCCGTCCCGCCGAAGGGCTGCATCATCCACGCAAAGGCGCGTGATCTCCCAAACGTGCGGAGCGGCGAAATTGATATCGGGGAGCGTCTGCCCGAATACGTCCGCCAGCAGGGTTGGCCCACTTGTGGGCATCAAGCGGCCGCATGCATAGAGTATTTCCCCTGATGCATCCGTGTGCAGCACGTAAATGGGATTTAGCGCATCGTAGCGGTCAACTTCACGCTCACCATCCACTTTGACCCAGCCAAGATCCTGCGCGAAAACTTTCGCCCTAAGCGTAAACATTGCGTCGCGCAGTTCAGGCCAATGGTCAATTTGGCTACCTTCCAAAATAAAGTACACGATCCACCCATCTTTTCTTCGATGAGCGGAAGATATTTTACTGGAAAATGTGCGAGGATTACGTATCGGCGCGGGAAGAGATATCCCCGCAGCAAGGCGCACAGCCCGGCGCAGCGAGCCGCCAAATCCCCACTGCTTCTCGGGCGGCACGCGTTTGGGGGAGCCACAAGAGGCGCCCCGCCTTTTGCTAATCCCCGGCCGACTCCGGGGATTAGCGCTGTCGGCGGGTGCTCCTAGACCGCTGCCACCAGGCTGTCCCACGCTGCCGGAACGGTCTCCTCAAGGTCACCGCCGAGGCGCAACGGTGCGATCCAAGAGGCCAACCCCGTGGCGTCGTCCGTCTCCACAGCCACGCCAGACAGTGTTGCCGGCCCTGAAGCCGGCGCAATGCGCTGGCCTGGCGTGCGCTCCACCATACGGCGCATTGGCTCTTCCTTATCCATGCCGATGACACCGTCATAGGCGCCGCACATGCCCACATCGGTAACAAACGCGGTACCGTTCGGCAGCACGCGGTGGTCAGCGGTGGGCACATGGGTGTGGGTGCCGACGACCATCGACACACGACCGTCGAGCAGATGGCCGAACACCTGCTTCTCGCTGGTCGCCTCGGCGTGGACGTCAACGATGGAGGCATCCACCTCGCTTGCCAACCGATGAACCTCCAGCGCCGCTTCCAGTGGCCGAACCGGATCGTCCAGCGCGTCCATGAACGTGCGGCCCATGATGTTGGCAACCAGCACCCGCGCCCCGTTTTTTGCCGTCAACATGGCGGCGCCCCGGCCCGGCGTGCCCGTCGGATAGTTGAGGGGGCGCAGGAGCCGCGGCTGCCTGTCGATGAAGACAAGGGCCTCGCGCTGATCCCAGACGTGGTTGCCGCTGGTGATGCAATCGGCCCCTGCATCAATGAATTCCTGCACAATGGCCTCGGTAATGCCGAACCCACCAGCCGCATTTTCTCCATTCACAACCACGAAATCGACGGAAAAGCGTTCGATCATGCGCGGCAGATGGGTCACGAGCGCCTGCCGCCCGGCACGGCCGACCACATCGCCCAGGAACAGGAGCCTCATCGCCCCACCCCGCACGTGATGATGCCGCGCTCCGTCGCGATTGCCTCCAAAAATACGTCGTGCGGCTCTGTGGGCAAACTGGTGAGCTCTTGCGCGGCGAAGGCCACGCCAACGGCTCTGACGCCGGGATGGGCCGCCAGATACCGGTCATAGTGACCGGCGCCATAGCCCAAACGCTCGCCCCGCCGCGTAAAGCCAAGCAGAGGGACGAGAACAAGGTCAGGCTCCACCTCGTCGCCAAGCGGTTCTTCGATCCCAAACGCACCGCGCACCAGCGGCTCGCCAGGTTTCCACGCGCGAAAGAAGATGTGCGGGCCACGGGTCACAGGCAGAGCGATCGGCCCGCCGCCCGCGATGGTCATTGCAAGGGGCAGCGGATCGATCTCCGCTCGAATGGGCCGGTAAGCGGCAACGCAGGCGCCGGAAAGCTTGAGGGCATGCGCCGCCAGTTGCTCACCCGCGGCCGGCGCAGCACGCGCAGCGTCCGAGCGGCGCGCCTTGAGCTCTTCACGCAACGTTCTCTTTTGTCGAGCGACAGTGTTCAAACGAGCTTGCCTTCGTCCACCACCGGTGTCCCGTCCAACGCGATGGTGCAGCCCATCATCGGCAGGTCGAAGTGGCCTTCGGTGAAACGACCTGCAAACTCGTTCGCCCCAGTGGAGAACAGGAAATTGCCCGGGACGGCCCGCAGTTCCGTGCAGTTGGTGTCGCGCCTGTCCATCATGGTGAGGGCGTCCCACCGGGCAGCGGGGTTCACACCCCATCCGACGTGGCTCACCGCGTAGGCGTTGGGATCGTTCCATGCCGCCCATGTGTCGCGCATGAGACGCGCGTCGACCCCTTCACCCTCAACCGCGACGACACGGTCACTTTCAATGGTGAGGGCAACGGTGCTCTCCACGTATCGCTTGTAGGTAAGGTTCATATCGCCAGGCTGCAGGACAAGCCGGCCGCGCACCGTGTTCTCGACCGGAAAGGACACCACGATGCCGCCGGGCCAATGGGCCAGCGTGCCGGGCTTGTCGGTCCATCCCCAAACGCCGACCGTCTGGCTGCCCTCCATATTCACATGAAGGTCTGATCCGGCCGGCGAGGTAACGCTCATCTCCTTGGATTCGCGCGCCTTTCTTGCTGCATCGCGGACCGCGTCCTTGAGGCTCGCATCCGGCTTGAACCTTGCCAGCATGTCCGGATGCTCGTCAGAAATCACCTGGATTCGCGTCCCGGCCTTCAAAATCTCAGCTGTCTGCGGGGCGTGCATAAGGCCTTCCAGGGTGAGATCCACCACCACATCGACCGCCTTCATGGCATCGATGAGAGGCCCCATGCCGTGCAAAGCCTGGCTCGCCCCGGTGGACCTGATGATCATCTTGCCCATGGGCGGTGTTGGTGCCACCAGGCGGAAGGGGCGCACGCCGAGCCGAGAGAGCGCAAGGCTTGCAATCTCCACGTTAATCCCGCGGGAGCCGGTTTCGCATAGCAGCGCGACGGACGTTTCCGGGCTGATGGCGCACGCTTCAAACAGCGCGGCAAACGCGTCCACATGAAATCCCTCGATCCGTTCGCCGTGCATGCCTTGCCCTTCCTTTGCCGCCTCGCGCTGCACCGATAATCATGGCACGCTGACTGCCGTTGCCGTGACACCCGCATCGGTCGCGGTCCTACCGCGGAAATCACTGAGCAAGGAGCTTACGCAATTTGGGCGTTCTGACGTCAAACCTTGATGCTGACACCATGGCGGCGAACCGCACGTCCATGGCCGCGCTTGTCGCCGAACTTGACGAAAAGCTTGCCATCGCTGCCGAAGGCGGCCCGTCCCGCGCACGAGAGCGGCATGTGAAGCGGGGCAAGCTGTTGCCGCGCGCGCGGGTCAATGCGCTGCTCGACCCAGGGGCGCCGTTTCTGGAGCTTTCCCCCCTCGCCGCCAACGGGCTTTACGGCGACGGCATCCATGGCGCGGGCCTCATCACCGGTATTGGCAGCGTGATGGGCCGGCTGGTGATGGTCGTGGCGAACGATGCGACCATCAAGGGCGGCACCTACTACCCCATGACGGTGAAGAAGCATCTGCGGGCCCAGGAGATCGCGCGGGAAAATCGCCTGCCGTGCGTCTACCTGGTGGATTCCGGCGGCGCCAACCTCCCCAACCAGACCGACGTTTTTCCCGACCGCGACCATTTCGGCCGCATCTTCTTCAACCAGGCCAATATGAGCGCGGCCGGCATCGCGCAGATCGCCTGCGTAATGGGTTCCTGCACGGCTGGCGGTGCCTACGTGCCGGCCATGGCGGACGAGTCCATCATCGTGCGTCAGCAGGGGACTATTTTTCTGGGCGGCCCGCCGCTGGTGAAGGCCGCGACGGGCGAGGTGGTGAGTGCGGAGGAGCTTGGCGGCGCCGATGTTCACGCCCGCACGTCCGGCGTTGCTGACCACTACGCGCTGGACGACCGTCAAGCCCTCGCCATGGCGCGGCAAGCCGTTGCCAACCTTGGTCCGCCGACGCCGGCGCAGGTGACGCTGAGCCCTGCCGACGCGCCTGCGGTGGGCGAGATGGGCGCAGCCATGCCCAGCGATCTGCGCCAGCAGGTGGATGTGCGGGAAATCATCGCGCGCTTGGTGGACGGCTCGCGTTTCGATGAATTCAAGGCGCTTTACGGAACCACGCTCGTCACGGGTTTTGCCCGGCTTTCAGGCATGCCGGTGGGGATCATCGCCAACAATGGGATCTTGTTTTCGCAAAGTGCCGATAAGGGCGCGCACTTTGTGGAGCTTTGCTGCCAGCGCAAGATCCCGCTGATCTTCCTGCAAAACATCACCGGCTTTATGGTGGGCAGGGAATACGAAGCCGGAGGCATCGCCCGCGCGGGCGCAAAGCTGGTGACCGCAGTGGCCTGCGCGGCAGTCCCCAAAATCACGCTGATCATCGGCGGGTCCTACGGCGCGGGCAACTACGGCATGTGCGGCCGCGCCTATGGTCCGCGCTTTTTGTTCATGTGGCCGACCGCGCGGATCTCCGTCATGGGTGGAGAGCAGGCAGCGTCCGTCCTTGCCACCGTAAAGCGCGACAATATCGAGGCTGACGGCGGCGTCTGGAGCGCAGAGGAAGAGGAAGCCTTCAAGGCCCCCATCCGAGAGACCTATGAAGAAGAGGGCCACCCCTTCTACGCCACAGCAAGGCTTTGGGACGACGGGATCATCCGGCCCGAAGAGACGCGGCGTGTCTTGTCTCTAGCGCTCGCCGCCTCGTTGAATGCGCCCATCGAAGCGACGCGATTTGGCGTGTTCCGCATGTAAGGCCGCGCCCGGCAGCGGCTGCTGGGCGCGTACCGTCAGGCCGCCGCGCGCATCTCCGACAAGAAGTCGTCGGAGCGATCGATCAGCTCCTTGTTGGCCGCGGACACGCTGTTGGCCCGCTGGGACAATTCCTCGGCCGACGTCAGGTTATCGGCGGAAAGGCTGGCCGCATCGGTCATTGAGCTGGTGGCCTGCTGCACGCCCGTTGCAGCCTCGTGGGCGTTTTGCGAGATCTCTCGCGTTGCAGCCTGCTGCTCCTCCGCGGCCGATGCGATGGCGGTGAAGACCTCTGTGATCGTTTTGATGGCCTCGGCCACCTCCGCCGCGCCTGAGGAGACGGTGTCGATCAGAGCCAGCACGCTCCCGGTACGCTTCTTCACTTCCTCAGTGGCGCGGGACGTCTGCTCGGCAAGGCTCTTCACCTCCTGCGCGACCACCGCGAAGGCGCGGCCGGCTTTGCCCGCGCTCGCCGCCTCAATGGTTGCGTTGAGGGCCAAGAGGTTAGTCTTCTCCGCAATGTCGGAGATGGTGCCGGCGACCTCGCCAATGCGTTTGCTGGCCTGGGACAATTCCTTCGCCTTCTGCGCCACCTGGGCCGTTTCAGCGTTCGCTTCGGACGCCTTGCGCGAGGAATTGGACAGCTGGCTCGCAATCTCGCTGATGGAGGAGGTCAGCTCCTCCGCGGCGGTCGCCACGAGCTGAACGTTTTCGGACGCTTGTCCCATGGCCGCCGCACCGGTCGTGAGGCCCGTCTTCGTGCGGCTCGCAGCACTCACGATCCCTTGGATGCGCTCGACCATGTCGGTCACATCGCTGCTGAGGGTCTGCGCCGTCGCCTTCACCGATTTTTCGAAGACTTCGACCTTACCGACTGTCTGGGTCACGATTTCCCAGGCCAGCATACAGCTCACGTAGGCGCCGGCGGGGTCGTAAATCGGGACCACATTCAGGTTGAGGTACTCTTTGCCACCCACACAGATCCGCGCTCGCCACGGCAGCCGGCGCGGGTCTGACAAAATTGCACGCTGATGTGCGGGCTTCTCGTGGAAGATATCGATGCTGCGGCCGATCATTTCGCTGACGCGGCACGGCAGGTATTCGTCGATCTTTGCCAGCTCTTCTTTGGCGGCCTCGTTCATGTAGTCCATTTTAAAGTCGTTGTGCGGATTTGCGGTGATGATCGGAATCGGGAGCTGATCGATCATCTGGGACCGCGTGAAAGCATTAATGGCCGTGACGCGGAGGTCTCGCGTTGCCTCCCACATTTTCCCCAGTTCGCCGACTTGAGCGCCCTCACGGATATTGAATGCGGTATCGGCGCGCGAGAGCTGGACGAGCCGGTTCGTGAGCGCGTTGATGGGGGTTACGGTCGCCCGGATCAAAAACAGCGCACAGAACACGCCAAATACGATGGCGAAAGAGGAGAAAGCCGCAATGAGCATATAAGTTGATTGAACATGCTCATCGAACAACTTGCGCTCGGAGTTAACTGCCTCTGTCGACATGGCGAAGAGCTGGTCGGCTGAGTTTTGCATTTCGACCGACAGTTCACGCTGACGCGCAAATAGCTCCTGAAGTTGCGGGGCTGAAGCGCCGACGGCCTCCACAGTCTGAAGGATGTTATTGAAGCCGTTCTTGTACATCTCAACATTATCGAGCAGCGTGCGGAATACCTGACGCAATTCGATTGATTCGATTTCGCGGACGCGCGAGTCTTGCTCTGTCACCTCAAGCAGGTTGGACAAGACACCTTCCGCGTCCTCGGCCAGCCCATCCGCCTGGTAGCGGAGGGAGTGGATGGAGGCTTCCAAAAGGTCCTCCTGCACCTCCAACACCAACAGCGACTCGCTGCTGCGGTCGCCATAGGCATCCCAGTCGGTGGAAAGCATGTGTGTCGTTCCGAACGAGACTGCCGCTTGGCCCAAAACGATGCCGATGAGCATCGATGTGACCAGCCAGAGTTTCGTGGAAATTGAGAGGTTGTTGAGAAACTTCCTACGGTGCTTCGCCACGCCAATCTTCCCCAATACGATCGGCGTTCTGTAACGAAACAAAATTGCATGAGGCTTGGGGTCTAACTTTGAGTATCTACAGCTCAAAGTTAGACCCCGTCTGCCAAAGCGTCTAAGGTCGCAACGGCGCACCAACGTTGCGTTCGGCACGCTGCAGACCGAGTTTACGCTCGCGGTAAATCACGAAGATGCCTGATGCGATGACGATGGCAGCGCCTGCAAGGACATACGTGGACGGCACTTCAGCAAAGACGAAATAGCCGATCAGCACGACCCAAATCATCGACGTGTACTCAAACGGCGCAATCAGAGATGCTTCGGCGTAGACAAAGGCCTGGGTCAGAAAGAGCTGCCCGATCCCGCCCATGATGCCGATGACAACAAGCAGGAGCGCCTCCTCCCACGTGGGCATAATCCAGGTGGGCACCGTCAGCAGGGTCACCGCGGAGCCGGCGATCAAGAAGTAAAGAACAATGGTGATGGTGCTTTCCGTTGCCGCGAGTTGGCGCACAAACACGGATGTGAGCGCCATGAAAAACGCTGCGCCCAGCGCCAAGACCGCACCAAGCGCTGCCGCATTCTCCACCACATCAAATCCCTGCTGAAGCTGCGGGATGACGATGATGAAGACGCCGACAAACCCCACGATGACGGCGGACCAACGGTAAATGCGCACACGCTCGTGCAGGAGCGTTGCGGCGAAAATGACCATCATCAGAGGCGCGGCGTAGAGGATGGCGGTCGCCTCTGGAAAGGACAGGCGCTGGAGGGCTGCGAACCACAGCCCCATGGCAAACATTCCAGACAGTGCGCGCTTCACGTGGCCGGCGAAATTCTTCGTCACCAACGCGTCCCGCAGGTGACCCGTGTAGGCCACCACAATGACCACAGGGATCATGCCGAAGAAGTTGCGGGCAAACAGCATCTCGCCGACCGGCATCCCGCGCTCGCCCAAGATCTTCACAACGGTCAGCATCGCTGTGAAGAACATTGCGGATACGATTTTGCAGGTGATGCCGAGTGCGGCGTCGGATTGGTCTGAGATCGTCATTAGCGCCATAGTGCGACAGTTGTGCCCAAGGCGCAGCCCCCACAACCGACAGCGCTGTGGGGCGGCCATGCACCTTTGCGGTGCACAGCCCGGATGCCGGCGTGCGGTGTGTCCGGAACGTTAGAAGTTCTCGGAGACCTGACGCTCCAGATCGCTCACCATTTCCGACACGCCATACTCGTCCGAAAGGCCTTCCACTTCGCGCATCAGGCGGGCGAGGGGGCCGTCCTGCGGCACAAATGCGTCGGCCGGCAGCGCCTTCAGCCGCGTGATGAATTCCTCATAATCGGCCTGGGCCCAAGTGTCTTCCAAAGTCGCAGGGTTGCCCGCGAACAGAAGCGCCTTCGAGCACATGGCCCGCTCGGTCTTCGTCTCGCCAAGCCCGAACCAAGACAGATCGTAGGGAGCTTTGCGGTTGAGGTAAAAGTCCGTCGAGCCGCGTGCCACCGCCGGGGAGAGGATGCCCATTATGTTGAGCCCCTCGTCATAGGCGGCATTCACCA
>JBCDFB010000072.1:0-10047 GCA_039178655.1 Pseudomonadota bacterium
CGCCCGGCTCGGGGTCAGCGCAAACGCCATCTCCGTGTCGAGCGCCGTCTTTGCGGTTGCGGCGGCAGCGGCACTCATGGCGGCACCATCGGTCGGTGCCCCGCTCTACACCGCAGCGGCGCTCTTCATCCCCCTGCGCCTCCTGGCAAACCTCTTTGATGGAATGGTCGCCGTGGAAGAGGGCCGCGCAACGCCCACCGGCCCCCTTTTCAACGAGGTGCCGGACAGGATCGCCGATGTGGTCATTCTCGCCGCGGCCGGCGCGTCGGCCGGATATGCGGCTGAAAGCGGCGTCATCGCGGATTGGGGCGCGACACTCGGCTGGATCGCCGCGGTCTGCGCGCTGCTGACGGCCTATGTGCGGGAGCTTGGCCGCGCGCTTGGGCAACCGGCCGACTTTTCCGGCCCCTTCGCCAAACAGCAGCGCATGTGGGTGATCTTCGTAGGGGCGTCACTCGCGGGGGGAGAGGCCGCGTGGGACGGTGGCGGAGAGGTGCTTTTCGCAGCAGTTGCCATTGTTGCGGCAGGAACGCTGTTGACGGTTTTGCGCCGCCTATCGCGCCTCGCGGCCGCGCTGCGGGCGGCGGCATGACGCGCCCGCAAGCTGCCTCAACGCAACTGCCGTTCACTCACCGGACAACGGAAAGGGACGGGGAAGGCCTCACCAACTCGCCCCGGCAGACGTAGCGCAGGATGGCCACAGCCTGTTCAACAGTCTCGCACACGGCAAGCGCATCGGCGTCCACTTCCTTAAGGGCATGGGCGTGCTCAGCATCATGAATGACGATGTAAGGGGTGCCCTGGGCGGCGGCGTAACCGGCATCGAACGCCGCATTCCACTGCCGATACTTTTCGCCGAACCGCACAATCACCAAGTCCGCCTCGTTGATCAGGGTGCGGGTGCGGATGGCGTTGAGCTTTGCGCCCTTGTGGTCTTTCCAGAAGTTCTTTTCCTCGTGGCCCAAAATGGTCACGCCGCAATCGTCGGAGGCGGAGTGGTCGGTCACAGGCCCTGTCAAATCCACGGGGAGTTCAAGTTCGTCCACGCCACTGCGCAGGTCCTCCCGCCAATCGGTATGGATTTCCCCCGAGAGATAGACGGTCAATTCAACGTCCATGGTCGCCTTCGCTCCTGCGCATCTTCTCCGTCAAATAGGGCAGCCCTTCGCGCGGCAGAATGGACCAATTCTATCAAAAGCAATGCGGAAGTGTCCGCCATGAAGGTGGGTTCGGGCGGATGCTGAAAAGGTCAGCCATGAGCCCTTCTTGGGCCCACCGTCCGCGTGAGCTAGGAGTTCCAGAACGCGTCACTTTCTTCCGGCAACGCCTCCACCATCCAGATTCGCGCGATCTGTCCGTCGGTCACGGTCATCAGATAGGCTGCATGGTTGTGCAACTGTCGGCCCTTACGCGTGGCTTTAATCTCGATCATGACAAGAACTTGGTCGTGGGAGATTTTGACAATCTGGGTGATCCAGACACGCGGCCTGACGGTGGGGACATCGAGCGCCTCAATACCGGCCATGTATGCCGCGCGGCCATGAAGATCCTTCGCGCTTGCGTCGGGCTGGGTGACCCCAGCCACGAGATTGTCTTTCAGACACGCGGCGACCGTCTCAAGGTCAGCGGCGTCAAAAGCCTCCACAAAGCGACGGACCGTCGTCGCCGGGTCTTTGCTGGTCATGACTATCTCCCACGCCGCCGCGCACGCCCTACTGCCAATCGGAACCGGGATGACAGACGCTTAACATGCGACGCTCGCCGCCTTCCGTGCTCTCATCGGCGGGTGCAGATAGCACAGTCCCATCCGCGACAAAATGGACCATTTGGGCACCGGCAGTCCTTCTCGTTCACCTCGGGATGCAATCCCACGACGACCATCAAGATTTCCCCGCGCTGTTATTGAATTGACAAACCAAAAGATCTGAAAATCACGATCAATGAATGATACACTGGAAAATACTGCTCAATTAAGATGGACGATACTGTAGATAGCGCCCTGTTTAAGCCCATTGAGCTGCATTGCGGCACGCGTTTGAAGAACCGCTTGGTCAAGTCTGCAATGTCGGATTCGCTGGGGGATGGGGGCGGCGATCCGTCAGACTCACAGATGCGGCTTTACGAACGCTGGGCGGAAGGCGGGGTCGCCGTGTCCATCGTCGGAGAGGTCCAGGGCGATCCGCATTTTGCAGAGAAGCCGGGAAACCTCGTTCTCGGACCAGCCTCGAACCTTGAGCGGTTCGCCGCCCTCGCACGGCGAGGATCCGTCAATGGCGCGCAGCTTTGGCTTCAGCTCGGCCACGCGGGCGCCATGGCCCATCCTCCCATCAGCGATCCCAGAGGCCCCAGCGCGCTCGATCTCGCGGGACTAAAATGTTCAGCGTTCACTGAAAGCGAGGTGGACGCCCTTCCGCTCCAGTTTGCGCAGACGGCACGGTTGGCAAAGGAGCTGGGGTTCGGCGGCGTCGAGGTTCACGCCGCCCATGGGTTCCTGCTCAGCCAGTTCCTCTCTCCATTGTTCAACCATCGCGCGGACAAGTACGGCGGATCCATCGAGAACCGCATGCGGCTTCTGCTTGCCGTTGTGGAGGAAGTTCGCCGCGCAGTCGGGCCGCACTTCCCGGTCTCCATCAAGCTCAACGCGACGGATCAGCTGGAAGGCGGCCTCGTGGAGGAGGATGCACTCACCGTGATCGCGGCGCTGGACGCCACGCAGGTCGACCTCATCGACATCAGCGGCGGCACCTATTTTCCCGGCGCCAAGTCCGCATCGGACCGGGTGGGCGGCGGCCCGTACTTTGTGGGATTTGCTGAGCGGGCAAGGCCCCTCACGCGCAAACCGCTGATGGTGACAGGCGGCTTTAAGACCCAGCAGCAGGCGACCGACGCCCTCGCCCGCGGCGTCGACATGGTCGGTCTCGCCCGAGCGCTCGTGCTCGACCCGGCACTTCCCAACCGATGGCTGTCCGGCCAAGCGGCCGACCCGACTTTTCCGAAGTTCGACAACCCGCCGGAAGGGGGGATCACCGCATGGTACACCATGCGCCTGACTGAAATCGGCGAGGACCGCGAAGGCACCGAAGTCGGCGATCTTCATGAAGCCATCACCGCGTACGATACGCGCGATGATGTACGCGTCGATATCTGGAAATCCCGTGCCGGTTGGGCCGATAGGACTGCTACTTCGCGGCCGACCCCGGGTCCTCAGCGGTCGGACCTATCCGCAAAAGCGGAGCGCGGTGATTGATGACCGACGCTCATTTTCCGCTGAAGGCCTTAACCCTCAGAAACGAACGGTGCGCGGCCAACCAAATCATCTCGATCGAGCGTTTCCACGACCGCATCGGCAAGGTCGTCGCGCGTGATGTGCAAGACATGGGGGCGCTCGAAGTCAAACCGGTACTTGCCCTTGCCGGGCTTGTCGGTGAGGCGCGGTGGGCGCAGCGCGATCCACGCCAGATGCGAATTCTCAAGGAGCGCGATCTCGGCGCGCCGGTCGTCGAGCATCTTGCCGAAGAACAGTCGCAATGCCTTGCCGACAACGCGTTCGGCCGGGCCCCGTGTATCGCCCGGCAGCTCGATGCTCGCCCCCGACACGATGATGTATCGCTCGATCTTGCAGTCCGCTTCAATCACCGTGCGGGTGGCGGTCGAGCACACGGGCTCAGTGTTGCTCGAGCCCAGGCACGACAAAATCATGTCAGCGCCCGATGCCGCCTCCCGCAAAGCATCCACGTCGTCCATCGCGCCGGTGAGAGCTACCGCGCCGCCCCCCGCCCGCCGGCCGTAGGTGACAACATGGTGCCCCTTCGCTTCAAGGCGCTTCAGAACACGCCGGCCGGTGCGGCCCGTCGCGCCAAGCAGAAGAACTCGCATAGGCACACTCCGACATTGCGCGGCGGCGCGCCCGATCGAGCCCGCCGGTCCCCCTCATCTCACCCCGGTCAATGGCAGGTGATCCGCGGCGTTTGCAACTCACACAACCCTCGCCTGCCGTGGCTCGGTCTAATGCTCCAGGCCGCGCTAACACTGCTGAAACCATCATCGCTTACCTTCGGCCGAGGTTTGGGTCGAAGGGTGCCGCGGCGCCCGCAGTACGGAGTTCCCCGCGTCATGAAAACCGCAACACTTTTTGCAGCCAGCGTCTTTCTTGCCGTATCGGCAGGCGGTGCTGCTGCACAGTTTCGCCCGCTCACCCAGGACAACGCCCCCAACAGCTTTGGCGACACCAACCTCGCCTATCAAAACGGCATCGTCTATGACGATGATCTGGTGCCGGGGCGCGGGCCCAATCAGCCATTCCTGGTGGGAGAGCAGACGGGCGAGTTCCGCTCCGTTGAAAGGCGAGAACAGGTCATTCGGCCCAACTCCCGTCAGCTTATCCGCGCCGACGGCACCACCAGCCGCGTCGCCCGCCGCGCCAGAGACGCTGAGCGCCGATAAAAGTTAGCCTGTTGACTAACTGACTTGACCCGTCCGGTCGGGCTGTAATAGTTAGCCCCATGGCTAACGAATTGGCGCCTGACCTCAACGCGATCTTTCACGCTCTCGCCGACCCGAAAAGGCGGCAGGTGATCCGCGCGCTCACTGCGGGGCCGGCAGATGTCTCGGCCCTTGCAGCACCCTTCGACCTTGCCCTGCCAACCTTCCTCAAACACCTCAAGGTGCTGGAAGATGCGGGGCTCGTGGTGACGCAAAAGCGTGGCCGTATCCGCCACTGCGCCCTGCGCCCTGAGGCGTTGACTGCTGCGGAACGGTGGATCGGTGAACACGCACTGCGGTGGGACGCCAAGCTCGATGGCCTTGAGAAATACCTTGCCCATCAAAGCGCACGGAAGGACCGCACGCGATGACGAACGCCACCGCCCTTGCCCATGCAACCAACACATTGAACCGCTCGTTTGCCGCACCTCCCTCTGCAGTGTTCGCCGCGTGGGCCGACGCTGAGGCGCGGGCCACATGGGGCTCGCCCGCGCCGAACGTAACGCTCCGGCAAGAGGAGGCCGCGTTCGAAGTGGGCAAGGGAGACCGGACCTGGTGCGTGGTTGACGGCAAGGACTGCTACCTCGTCCTCACCCAGTTTCTGGACATCGTGACCGACACCCGCATCGTTCTGGTGGAGACGGTGTCCGATGGTGATGCAACCATCGGCATCTCCCTGGCGAGCGCTGAGTTCATTCCTCAGGGCACGGGAACGCACCTGCGCGTCACCTTGCAGGCGGTGGGCATCGGCGGAAGCGACTTTGAGCGCGATGTGGCGGCAGGTTGGGGCTCAGCCCTCGACGGCCTGGGTCGCCTCCTCCTCAAAGCCGCGGCGTGACAGCGCCCGGCTCGTTGTCAGACTGAGCGAAGTTGCGCGGCCGGGATTGCACGATCCAGCGCCTGGGTCAGATCGGCGATGATGTCCGCCGGCGCCTCAAGCCCCACTGACAGGCGCAGGAGGCCATTGTCGATGCCAAGGGCATCACGCGCGTCTTGCGACAAGTTCTTGTGCGTCGTGGTGGCCGGGTGGGTGAGGAGGCTCTTCGCGTCGCCGAGGTTGTTGGAGAGTTTGACAAGTTGCAGCGCGTTCGCCGCGCGAAATGCTGCCGGGCGCCCGCCGCGCACGCTGAGGGCCACAAGAGTGCCGCCCCCGGTCATCTGCTTTTGGGCAAGGGCTGCCTGGGGGTGATCCGGCCGCCCCGGATAGATAACCCGCGAGACGGCGTCGTGCGTGGAGAGCGCATCGGCAACGGCGCGGGCTGCCTCGCTCTGCGCCCGCACCCTGATGGGGAGCGTCTCCAGCGATTTCAGCAAGACCCACGCATTGAAGGGTGAGAGTGCAGGTCCGGTCTGCTTCAGGATAATATCGAGGTTATCCTTGATCCACTCCCTCGTGGACAGGATGACGCCCCCCAGACATCGCCCCTGACCGTCCACATGCTTGGTGGCCGAGTAAATGACAATGTCGGCCCCTAACTGCAGCGGCCGTTGGTAGAGCGGTGTGGCGAAGACGTTGTCGACCATGACGAGCGCTTCGGGCGCCGCGCTGTCACGAATTTCAGCGACGCCCTCAATATCCACCAGCGACAGGGCGGGGTTCGTGGGCGACTCCATGAAGAAAACGCGCGTGTAGGGTCGGACCGCCGCGCGCCAGGCGTCAAGGTCTGCGCCATCCACCAGCGTGCTCTCAACGCCGAAGCGGGGCAGGAAGGTTTCCACCACGTAGCGGCAGCCGCCGAAAAGCGCAGCGCTCGCAACCACGTGGTCGCCCGCCTTGAGCGAAGCCATCAGCCCTGCGGTGACTGCGGCCATGCCCGATGCGGTGGCGCGGGCGGCCTCTGCCCCCTCAAGGGCTGCCATGCGTTCTTCGAACATGGCAACCGTGGGGTTGCCGTAGCGCGAATAGACATAGCCATCCGCTTCGTTGGCGACGCGGGCCGCCGCTTCTTCGGCGTTGGCGTAGACGAAGCCTTGGGTCAGGAATAGCGGCTCACAGGTCTCGCCATGTTGGGAGCGGGTTGCGCCATCGTGCACCAGGCGCGTTGCAAGATCCCAATCCTCTCCCATCAGTCTCTCCAGAAGACGGGCGTGAACAAAATCAGCACCGTCATGATTTCCAGCCGCCCGAGAAGCATCACGAACGACAACAGCCACAACTCAAACTCACCCAACGGGGCGAAGTTGCCGGCCGGCCCGATCGTCTCCCCAAGCCCCGGCCCCACGTTGGTGAGGGCTGTCTGCGCCCCGGTCAAGGCCGTCACGAAATCCTGCCCTGCCAGCGACATCAGAAGAATGGTGAAGGCGAACACCAGGAAGAACGCCACGAAGTAGATGACAACGCTGTCGAACACGTCCTGTTCGATCACCTTGTCGCCAAATCGCAGTGGCCGCACGGCGTTCGGATAGACAAGCCGCGTGAACGCCCGTCGCAGCGCTTGGAAGGCGATAATGAAGCGGTAGACCTTGATGCCGCCGGTGGTGGAGCCGGAACACCCGCCGATAAAGGTCAAAATGAAGAAAACACCGAACGCGAATGGCCCCCAAACGGCGTAGTCGTCAGAGGCGTATCCGGTGGTGGTGACGACGGAGACGACGTTGAAGACGGACTGGGTCAGCGCCTCCAAAAATTCGATATTGCGCGTGTACTCCAGCCACAGGGCGAGGGCGAGGGAGATTGCCGCAATGCCTGCGAGGAACGTGCGCACCTGCCAGTCGCGCCAGAGCGTGAAACGGCCGCGGACCAAAAATTCCACGTAAAGAACGAAGGGGAGCGCGCCAATGATCATAAAGAAGACGGCCGCCCACAGGATGCGATTGTCCTCAAAAAACCCGAACGAGCGGTCGTGGGTGGAGAAGCCGCCGGTGGCGACGGTGGTCATGGCGTGGCAGACCGCGTCGAAAAAGCTCATGCCGAGCGCTGCGTAGACGATGGCGCAAGCGATGGTGGCAACGGCGTAGATGGCGCACAGCGCACGGGTGACGGACGCCACGCGGGGCATCGCCTTGTCCGACCTGTCGGAAGATTCGGTGCGGAAGACCTGCATGCCGCCGATCCGCAGGAACGGAAACAGGAAGAGACCCACGGCGATGATGCCGATCCCGCCCAGCCACTGGAGCATGGCCCGCCACAGAAGGAACGAGCGCGCCATGGAGTCCAGCTCCGACAGCACCGTCGCGCCGGTGGTGGTGAGCCCGCTCATGGCCTCGAAGTAGGCGGCGGCAGGCGTCATCGGCAGCGGCGACAGCCAAAACGGCACCGCTGCGACAATGGAGCACGACACCCAAAGCAGCGTGGTCACCAAGAATCCGAACCGCGGGGTAAAGACAGGAACGGTTTCCTTCAGCGAGACGATGCCAAGGACGCAAACGCAGAACACGGACGCTGACGAGACGGCAAAAACCGTCCACGTCTCCTGCCCGTCCGCCAAGTCGAGCAGGGCCGGAATGATCATGACCAGCGAAAGAACAAACCCGAAGATGGACGCGATGTAGAGCGCCGGCCGCAGTTGCTGCAGCGCGCGCGGCACATGGCGGGGTCGTTCGTGGGGCGAATTTATGGGGACCACAACTGTCTCTGTGCCGCCCGGTTTCTAACCATGGTTAGCTTAAAGCATCATCCGATGGGAGACGCTTGGGCACCGCGCGGGTGCCGCACCCACCGCAACGTGACGGTTCAGCAACAACTGCGCCTGTGCGCCCCAGCCGCAGGACGCTGCGGTGCCGGGCAGATTTAAACCTGTCCAGATGGACACCGGGCGTGAATTGGTGCGTGCCATGCTATGGGAATTGTGACCTGGAGGATGCCGCGCATGGAGCATGAGGCCGCTCACCACATCCCCTTCTTGAAGGAAGGGCTGATCTTTCTGATCTCGGCCGGCGTGTTTGTTCCAGTGCTGCAGCGTGTGGGGCTGAACCCGATCCTTGGCTACCTCTTGGCGGGCATTCTGGTGGGTCCGTTCGGCATCGTCACCCTCGTTGACGATGTGTTTGGCCTGCCTCTGGAGATGTTCACCGTCGCGGAGCAGGAAGGCGTCTCTCAGATCGCTGAACTTGGCGTGGTGTTTCTCCTGTTTCTCATCGGGTTGGAGCTTTCAGGTCCACGGCTCTGGGCCATGCGCCGGCTGGTATTCGGGCTGGGGGGTGCGCAGGTGCTCGTCACGTCCGTGGTGCTTTTCGCCGCCGGGCGTGCGGTGGGTCTGGCGCCTGAGGCGGCGGTGGCCGTGGCGGTCTCGCTCTCCCTGTCCTCCACAGCCATCGTCGTTCAGCTTTTGGTGGATCAGGGCCGGCTTGCTGCACCTCCCGGGCGGGTGACCTTCTCCATTTTGCTGATGCAGGACATCTGCGTCGTGGTGGTGCTGCTCATCATCGGCTCGCTGGCAGCGCGCGAGCCAAGCCAGTTGCTGTCGAGCCTCCTTATCTCCATCGCGGGAGCGGCGGTGCTTGTCCCCATCATCCTGTTCGCCGGCAGGCGCGTGGTGCAGCCGGTGTTCCGCTTCATCGGCGCGCGGCGGGACCGGGACATGTTCACCGCTGCCGCGCTTCTCGTCATCATCGGAACAGCGGCGGCGACGCAGATGGCGGGCCTCTCCATGGCGTTGGGGGCGTTTCTGGCGGGTCTCGTCTTTGCCGACACCGAATTCGCGCATCAGCTTGAGGCGGAGATTGCACCGTTCAAGGGGCTTTTGCTGGGCCTTTTCTTCCTGTCGGTGGGGATGAGTGTCGATCCGTCCGTGTTTGTGGACGCACCGCTCACGCTGCTTGGGGCGGTAGTGGGTGTTTTCGCCATCAAGGCAGCCATCATCATCGTCCTCGCCCTTGTCTCCAAGCAGCCCCTTTCGGTGGCGGTGGAGAGCGGTCTCATGCTTGGCCAGATCGGCGAATTCTCGCTGGTGGGGCTGTCGCTTGCTGCATCCCTTGGCGTTGTCCCGCCGGATGTGGCGCGGGTTCTGGTGGTTGCGGCCGGCATCACGATGGGCCTCACCACCGCCCTTGCCCGCCCGATCCGCGATTTGGGCCGGATGCTTGAGCGCAGGAGCACCCAAGCCACCGCAGCACCTGCCCTTTCGGACGGCCATCCTGAAGGCCATGTGATCATTGCCGGTTTCGGCAGGATCGGCCAGGCCATCGGCAACCTTTTGACCGAGCGCCACATTCCCTTCACCGCGCTTGACCTTAACGCCCATGCGGTTGCTGCGGCGCGGCGAGACGGCAAAGCCGTCTATTTTGGCGATGTGCGCCGGGCTGACGTGTTGAAGAACGCAGGCGTTGCCCAGGCTCGCGCCGTGGTCCTCACCATGGATCAGCCGGCCGCCAACGCCGCAGTCATTGAGGCGATGCAGCACGCAGGCGTCACCACCCCGGTGGTGGCGCGGGCGCGGGACGCGAAGAACGCGCGCGAACTTTATGCGCTCGGCGCCCAGCAGGTTGTGCTGGAAGCCTTCGAGGCGTCCCTCCAGATGGGTGAGGAGACCCTTGTCACCCTGGGCTTCCCCCGCGAGGCCGCCCACTCCGTGATTGCCGAGCAGCGGGAACTGGGCAAACGCGAGCTGACCGAGAGCTTCGACG